>CAKTSW010000033.1 GCA_934613165.1 uncultured Ellagibacter sp. | reverse complement strand
CCCAATGTGAGCGCGTTGTATGTTCCATCCGAACTCCATGGGTTCCCCGTCGCCTCTCTGGCGCCCGATTCGCTTGCTTACTTGGCTGACGTTGTTTCGATTGTCGTCCCTGATACGGTGCAATCGATTGGCGGGTGCGCCTTTCGCGGCGACACCGCTCTTGAGTCTGCGGTGCTTCCGCGCGTGGTCGCTGATTTCAATTCCGATTGGTTTCGTGGATGCTCGTCCCTCAGCCAGCTTGTTCTACCCGGGCTTTTGCGAAAGATAACGCCGCAGGTTTTCGATATCGAAGGGCTCGAGAAGCTCACGATCGGTTCAGCGGCTTGCGAAATCGAGCCAGGATCGTTCGCGAAGAGCAAGCTTGCCGAAATCGCGGTCGACCCTAAGAATCCCTATATCGGGACAGACGGCGTTGCCCTGTATGATATAGCGGGAAGCGTGCTTTTAGCGCTTGCCATTCCCGTTGGGGAATATGACGTTATTCCGTCATGCGTCAGGATTGCGCGCAAGGGAATGAGCACGTTCCGCGGTTTGCAGCGTGTTACGCTGCCAGATGGTCTTGAGGAAATCGGTCCCTACGCGTTTGCCCATACGTCTCTTGCCGAATTTAAGGCGCCGTGCAATCTCCGAACGGTAGGGGAGCGCGCTTTCTTCGACTGCGGGAAGCTTTCGCACGTTTGTCTGAACGATGGGTTGCTGCGTATTGAGGCGGACGCTTTCTCGTCGACTGCGCTTTCCGAGCTTACCATTCCCGCCTCGATCGAGAAGCTGAAGTATCCGCTCGCCGCTGGCTGCGGACTGACGTTCTCGGGAGAAAAAGCGACGTGCAGGATAACTGAGGGATCAGAGCATCTCTGGTTCGATGAACAGGGCGGTTTGTATCGGAATGGTTCCGAGGGCCCGACGCTCGTTTATGCGATGGACGAAGCGGCCGAGACGTTCGACGTACCCGAGGGAACGGTTGAGGTCGCAGCGCATGCGTTCGAGAAGCACGTGAAGCTTCGCCATGTTTCATTCCCAAAAAGCCTTATTCGCATCGGTGAGAGCGCTTTCAGGGGATGCCATGGGCTTGTGTCGGCGCAGTTGCCCGAGAATCTCGAAGTGGTCGGATCGGAGGCATTTCTCGATACGTCGATCGAGTCGCTTCGCATTCCGTGCTCGCTTACGAAAATCGGCGACAACGCTTTCGTGTCGCTCGGAGCTCATAACGGCAGGAAGAAGCCGAGCTTGAAGTGCGTTGAAGTGGGGGAGGGTAATCCAAGGTATCACGCTGAATCGGGGATGCTGTTCGAGCATTGGTCGAACGGAAAGCTCCGTATTCTCCTCTACGCTGGAGAGGACGAGGTGATTCGCATCCCGAAGGATGTCGTCTCGATTGCGCCTTACGCCTTCAACGGGGTTCGTAGCGCGCGCGAGCTGTATCTCTCCGACCGCATCACACAGGTCGGCATGAGGGGCCTGTCGTTCAACTGTTACCTAGAACTCATCCATGTCGATTTGGACGAGCAGCCGATGGGCGGGAAACCCTTCATCGAGTTCCGTTTCCCTGCAGTCGACCGAAGCGTTCAGCAGATTCAGCTGGCGTTCAACGGCTCCGAGACCGTCAGCGTCGAATCGCTGTACGAGCATTACGACAACACGGTTATCGCGGGAAACAACTACGATGCGAAAGAAGACGGGCGGCTCAGCAGGTACGAACAGTGCAGGCTCATCGTTGAGCGACTGAAGGATCCGGTATGCCTGAGCGCAAGCAACAAAGGCATGATGGAGCGGATACTGCGCAATGATCTTAAGGAGATTTGCGTGGATATCGCGCGCCATGACGACCGAGCGGCGATTGATGACTTACTTGACCTGGGATTTCTCACGCAGGATACGATCGATGGGGTGATAGAGCGCGTCTCGATGCTTCGGGACGCAGCGATGACGGGGCATCTGCTCGAGGTGAAGCGCCGCTTCTTCGAGCTTGATGCGTTCGATTTCGAGCTGTAGAAAGGAGCGAGAGCGATGAGCGAAGGAATTCCCGATGTGAAGATGGAAAGGCGGCAGCGGGAGGATGAGCTGGCGCGCGACATCATCGAAGAATGCCGCGTGCAGTTGATGCTCAAGTTCCGCTTTCTTGACCTGGCCCTTTGGCGTATGGAGCTCGAACCGTTTCGCGCTGGGGCGCGCTACGGGCTCGCAACCGACGCGAAGCGCGTCGCGATCGATCCTCCTCGTGTTATCGCACGGTTCAACGAATCGTTCGACGAGCTCGTTCGCGACTACCTCCATATGGTCATGCATTGCGTGTTCCGGCATCCGTTCGACAAGAACCACAACCATAAAGAGGCGTGGAGTCTTGCCTGCGACATCATCGTGGAAAACGTCGCGATGGATATGTGCGGGAACCGGTTCGAGAGCGCTGACGACGCGAAGCGCCGCGAGGTCATCGACAAGCTGAAGATGCTGTTGGGAGGTTTGCTTCCCAACAAGGTTTACGGCCTGGTGAAGGGTCTCATGCAAACGCCGAACGGGCAGCCTTACCGCGGGCTGAGCCGCGGCGTGCTCAACGAGTGGCGAGATTTGTTCGAGCGCGATGAGCACGGGGCGTGGCCGGTCAACAACGACAAGCGCGAGAAAAGCGAATCGAAACCCGATTCGGACGACGGGATGAGCGAGGCGGATCCGTCGTCCGGCTCGGACGAGGAAGACCTCGACATGAACGAGGCGGGCGGCACCGAAGAAGGGTCGTCCGACGACGATGCAGTGGATGCGAACGCGCAGGAGCTTCCCAACGACGCCGAAGAGGACGCGGACGACGAGGCCGACGCGTCGGATGAATCCGATCAGGGAGGCGCCGAGGACGAGTCGCAGATGCGCGAACGTCCCGAGCAAGACGACGATTCGCCCGACTACGAACAGGAAGAGAAGGAATGGGAGGACATCTCGAAGGAAATCGAGATGAACCTCGAGACGTTCTCGAAGGAATGGGGAAAGGAGTCGGGGAGCCTCGTCGCCGCGCTTTCCGTGGCGAACCGCAAGACGTACGACTACACCGAATTCCTTCGCAGGTTCTCGACCGTCACCGAGGAAATCCTGCTCAACCAGGACGAATTCGACTACATCTACTACACGTACGGCATGGACCTCTACGGAAACATGCCCCTTATCGAGCCGTTGGAATACAAGGAAACCGACCGTGTGCGCGAGTTCGTCATCGCGATCGACACGTCGGGGTCGGTCCGCGGCGACCTGGTTCGCAGGTTCATCGAGCACACGTTCGAGATTCTGAAGGAATCGGAGAGCTACGCGACGGACGTGAACATCCACATCGTGCAATGCGACACGCGGGTCCAAGCCGACATGAAGATCGGCGATTTGAGCGAGGTCGACGCGCTCATGGAACGCTTCACCGTTCGCGGGTTCGGCGGCACGGATTTCAGGCCGGTTTTCGACTACATAGACGACCTGCGGAAACGTGGGGAATTGACCGATATGAAGGGCCTTATCTACTTCACGGACGGGCTGGGGCAGTTCCCCGAGAAACCGCCGGAGTACGATACCGCCTTCGTGTTCATGAACGACGAGGGCAAAGAACTTCCTCCCGTCCCGCCGTGGGCGATGAAGGTCATTATCGACGAGTCGGCCATCGAGCGCATGAAAGGCGCATCGTCGTAGTTTGGGCAACGAGAAAGCACCGGGGGCGCCCGGTTTGAGAAGAAGGGATCCGGTATGAACATCACTTCCGCAAAACAGCAGGTGAAAGATACCGTCGAAGCGTACTTGAAGAAGGACGACGCGGGGCTGTACGTCATCTCCCCCGTGCACCAAAGGCCGGTGTTTTTGGTGGGCGCGCCGGGAATCGGGAAGACGGCCATCATGGAGCAGGTCGCTCGCGAGCTGGGAATCGGCATCGTGTCGTATTCCATGACGCACCACACGAGGCAAAGCGCGCTTGGCCTTCCGCGCATCGAGCACCGCGAGTTCGAGGGCGTCGAGTACGAGGCCTCCGAGTACACGATGTCCGAGATCGTCGCCGCGATCTACGACTACATGGAGCGCACGGGACTGCGGACGGGCATCCTGTTCCTCGATGAGATTAACTGCGTGTCCGAGACGCTTTACCCGTCGATGTTGCAGTTCCTGCAGTTCAAGACGTTCGGCAAACATAAGGTACCTGAAGGATGGGTCATCGTGTGCGCCGGTAACCCGCCCGAGTACAATCGGTCGGTGCACGAGTTCGACATCGTGACGCTCGACCGTCTGCGCGAAATCGACGTCGAGCCCGATTACGGCGCGTGGAAAGCCTATGCCTCGGAGGTCGGCATCCATCCGGCGGTAACGACGTTCCTCGAAGCGAAGAAAGACTGCTTCTACAAGGTGGAATCGCGTCCCGGCGGCGGGAAATCGTTCGTCACGGCACGCGGTTGGGAAGACTTGGCAGAGGTTGTCTCGCTGTACGAGAAGATGGGCAAGCCGGTGAACCGCGAGCTGTTCGCCCAGTTCTTGCGCGACGACGACATCGCCGATCAGTTCGCTGTCTACTATGCGCTGTTCGAGAAGTATCGCTCCGATTACCAGGTAAGCTCGATCTTGTCGGGGCAGGCGAGCGGCGCCATCAAGAACCGCGCGTCGGAAGCGAAGTTCGACGAGCGGGTGGCCTTGCTGGGGCTCATGCTCGACACGCTGGCCGACGGCTGCACGGCTGCGCTGCACCAAGAGGAGCTTGCGATCGAGTTGCGCGACCTTCTGCGTGGGGCGAAACCCGAATTCCTGGCGGGCGCCTCGGTTGACGACGCGTTGGGTTCGCGCATTGCCGAAAAGGAGCGGAAGCTTGCGCGCAAGATCGATTCCGGCACGGCGGCGAAGGCGTTCATCCGCAAGGAACGCCTGGTCATCGACTTGCTCAAGGGTTTCTCGGCGCAATGCGCCCTTGAGAAGGCGACGGAGGGCGACGTCGCCTTCCATGTGATCGAGCGTGCGTACAAGGCGGAAGTGGCGAAGATCAAGCCGCTCGCGACGGCGGCAAGCGACAAGATGGACTGCGCCTTCGATTTCATCGACGACTGCTTCGGGAATCGTGAGATGCTCGTCTTTTTGGCCGAACTCACCACACGAAAGGCGACGACGCAGTTCATCTCCCATTACGGGAACGAGAAGTACTACGCCCACAACGAGGAGCTGAAAGTCGACGCTGCCCGCATGGGCCTGGCGGAGCGCGTGACGAAGCTTGCGGAAATCGACGGCGGAGTGCTCGGCGAAGTTGAGCAGACCCCCGATACCCCGGGTGCGGTGGGCATGCGCCTGTCGTCGAAGCCCGCGGGCAATGCGAACACGACGTTTTCCGAGGCCGTAGGCGGAAAGACGGCGGTCGTGCAACCGGCTTCCGGGAAGGCGGTAAGCGTCGACGCGCTGCGCAAGCATTACGGCGGCAAGCAGTTCGAATACGGTTTCGCGAGCATCTGCAAGATGATCCTGCCGACCGGCGACTTGAAGGGGAAGAAGGTTCTCGATATCTGCTGTCGCCGCGGACGCGGTGTGTACAAACTGAGCTCGCTCGTCGGGGCGCAGGGACGTGTGTACGGCGTTGATTGGAGTCCGTCGTACATTGAGGAAGCGAAGGATGGGGCCGATCGCGCGTGGCACGAAAGCGGGCTTAAGGAAGGCAACATGGATTTCCGCGTTGCCTACCCCGAAGACCTGATCGGAGCGGGATTCGGTACGTCGACGATGGACGTGGTGTACGTGAACAACGTCATGACGTTGTTCTTCGACCAGGCAAGCGCGCTTAAGGAGTTCGGGCGCGTCCTGAAGCCGGGCGGGCTGCTGATCATGGAAACGATCTTCGCGGACCGCAAGCGCGACGAGCGGGTGATCGGCGAGGCCCGATCCATCGGCAACAGCGTTCAAGCTGCGCGAACCCAGGAGGAAAACTACGCATGGCTTAAGGAGGCCGGGTTCGAAACGCCGTCCATCGAGGACGAATACGGAGTCACTGCCGAACGTGGGTACAAGGCCGATTATGCGGTTCCCGTGGTCGAAGGTGACGAAGATGTGAACTATCGCGCGGTTTGCCTTTACGTTCGGAAAGCGAAGTAAACTAAGCGTCGGCTTATGCGACGAGCGCTATGGGCCCGCCGTCCTTGGGAAAGGGCGGCGGGTTGCTTTCTGCAAGGGGGAAGAAATGGCTGACGTGCCTGTTGAGAAGAGGTTTCGAGGATCGGTTCGGCTGGTGACGCTTCATTTGTGGCGCATCGCGAAGTCGACCGATATGGAAGAAGGATTCAAAGCCGCCCGAGACCTCAAGATGTTCAACGAGGAAAACGAAACGTTCGTCCGTTCCTGCTTCGAGCTGGACAAACAGCTTGAAGCAGGGGCCGAGCCGTCGCGGCCGATCACGATCGACATGGTCAACGAGCTGCAGGCGTGCGCAATCCGCCTGAACTCGGCCGACCCCGCGTAGGCGACCTTCGTCGTTCTCGGGGCCTTGCAGTCTTCCGGGGCGGTGCGTATATCGTTAGTCGCCGAATAATTTGCGGTCGGCAAGAAGTCCTTTCGTGCGCCCGCCGGTGCCCCATGTCATGTGGTCGTCTTGCCTTTGCGAGGCTGCGGCCTGCGTTTTCGCCGCGAACGTGCGCAAAAAGCCGGAAAGCCCGCGCAACAGTTCTTCGGTCTGTCCGTGGTAGTCGTTCTGGAGATAGCTCTTGAACGCGGCGTAGACGTCGTCTTTGTCGGAGATTCGCAGGTGAGGCGCTTTTATCGCCAGCCATCCGCGCAATGCGGCGTTGAGGCTCACCGCTGCATCGTCGTTTTCGCAGAGCTTTTCAACGGGTTCCCAGTATTGGGCATAAAGGCGCGATTGCTCGTCGTACCCGATGCCGATGAACAGCAGGTTGCGCGCGAGGTCGGCGGTCGTAAGCGGCATCCCCTTCGAGTTCAGGCTTTCGAACACGGCTTGCGGGCGGTCATCTTCGTCGAGGTCGGCGACTATCACGAGCAGCTGGTTCAACCCGCGCCAAAAGGTCGCGACGTCGAAGCTTGATTCCATTTTCTGACGGAATCGGCGATAGTTCGCAACGACGTTTTCGGATAGGTCGTCATCTTCGGGAAGGTCGGAACGATTGAGCACGGCGCGCAACGTGGGCTGGTCGGGGCTTGCGAGGTGAAGCTTGCAAGGGTCGTTGCTTCGCGAAAACAAGAAGGTACGGTCGATGAAATCGGCATCGACGTCTCCGATCGACAAGTCGCGCTCCGAAAGATAATCGCGCAAAGCCGCGATGAGGAGCGTGATCGTCGCGGCCCTTTGCTGGCCGTCGATGACGTCGATGCAGCGAAGGTTGTCCGGTGACTCCTCTTCCGCGATGAGAACGGTTCCGATGAAGTGGGGAACGTTGCGCTGCCCTGTTCGAAGAATGTCGTTCCACAGCGTGTCGCATTGCTTCGATCCCCACGCGTAAACGCGCTGGTAAACGGGGATAACGAATTGCGTGTCGGGGGCGCCGAGAAGCGCGCAGAAAAGCTGCTGTCCGGTTTTCATGCGATTCCCTTCCGCTAAAACGAGCTGTCGACGTGGTCGAGTTTCTTCGACCATGATCGTGCGTACTCTTCGTTCGTCGCTTTTTTCTTCGCGTATCCGCTTGTGAGCGTCGGCGCTCCGTTCACGGCCCAAGAAAAGGCGGAACGGTACTTCTTCACGGCGTGATAGCGGTAATTCTCGGCCCACACCAGGCAGAAGTTGCGCAGCTCGCGAAGGAGGCCTTCCGTTGTGCCGGCGTACTCGTCCTCGACGTAGCGCTTGAAAACGCTGTAAACCTGTCCGGGCCCGTGCGCGCGAACCTTTCGGAACCTGATTGATAGCCAGCCTTGGATGGCGTTGTCGAGCCTTAGCGATCCGGGGTCGGGGGCGAACATTCCCTCGATCGGTTTCCAGTACTCCTCGTAGAGACGCGTTTGCGTTGCGTGGGTTTCGGCGAGGAGCAGGTAGTTCCGTACGAGGTCGGCCGTGGTGAGCGGGAGCCCCTTCGAATTGAGGCTTTCGAAGATGAGCTGCGCTTGGTCGGCGTCGTCGACTTGGGCGGTGATGACGGTGAGCTTTTGAAGCCCGCGCCAAAGAGCATTCGCGTCGAAGTCGGGCTGTGCCATCTTCTCGGCGAAAAACGCAAGATTGCCTTTCAGGTTTTCGGGCGCGTCCGTCGGCGCTGCGCTCGTCTGAGCTATGGCGAAGTACGGTTCGCGATCGCGGCGTGAAGGCACGAGTTTCGCGGGGACGGCCTTGTCTTTTCCGAGGAGAAGGAATCGTTTGCGCACTTCGTCGGAAGACATGCCGTCGACGCTTTTCGAGTTTTCGGCGAGATGGCGCGCTAGGGCCGCGATGATGAGGCTTATCGTCGTGACGCGTTGCTGCCCGTCGATGATGGCGATTCGCTTGACGTTGCTCGGCTCGTCGGCCTCCGGGGTATAGAGAAGCGTTCCCGTGAAATGGCGGGTATCGGCGCGCGCCGCGCGAAAGATGTCGAGCCAGAGCTCTTCGCACTGTCGGCGCTTCCACGAATAGGCGCGCTGGTAGGCAGGGATGACGAGGCGGGTGTTGTCTCTTGCTATGATTTCGAGAAGCGAGCTGTTGGAGGTTTGCATGGCGGTTGCTTCTTCCGGTCGAATTCCCTAGTCGTAGTAGCCCTTGTCGAAGGCCGCGTCCTTCGATCCGCAGCCGCATTGGTAGCAGGTCGGACGGAAGTCGAGCACCTTCTCGGCGATTTTCGGCTGCGTTCGCAGTTTGACGAGCATGTTGTACACGGCGGCGCCGTCGATCGCGACGATGCGGTCGTTGTGCGATTTCATGGCGAAGTAGACGTCGGCCGCAGTGTGACCGTTCACGCTGATCGGGTTTTCGATCGTGTCGAAGTGGCGCGGTTCCTCTTGGTCGATGAATGCGCAGAACTCGCGGTAGATGTCGTCGTTTTCGGGGGCGAAGAGTGTCTTCGAGTAGTCGGGACGGTGCGAGAGGTGCGACGTCTCGTCGTTGAGCTCCGCGTCGAGCTCTTCAAAGTATTTCCGTGCCGCGTCCCCGCGTTTCGCCGTGCCTGCGGCAATCGCCTGCTGCTCGCGTTCGTATGATCCCATTGCGATTCCTCCTTTTGTCCCGTAAGTTTCTGCGGAACAGTGTAGCGACGTGCTGAAGTTCTGGTTGTCCGAGCGGCGCGAACTGGAACGCTTTTGGGAAAAGTGTTCGCGACAAGGGCTTTCGTCAGGCGTTTCCCCTCGTTTCAAGAGAATGTGCGGGTATACTCCCCTTAGTTTGCATCACGACGAAAAGGGGGTTCGCTATGACTGTACAGACG
>CAKTSW010000032.1 GCA_934613165.1 uncultured Ellagibacter sp. | reverse complement strand
GGGCCGAGGTTCTCCCAGATGTTCGGCCTGGTCGTCACCGACCGGGGCACGGAGTTCAGCGACGTCGAGCGGATAGAGCACGGCAGGAACGGGGTGAAGCGGCTGAGCCTCTACTTCTGCGACCCGCTGCAGAGCCAGCAGAAGGCCCGCGCCGAGCGATGCCACGAGGAGCTGCGCAGGATCCTCCCCAAGGGCAAGACGAACTTCGACGCGCTGACGCGCCGCGACATGGCCGCCTGCATGAGCCACGTGAACAGCTACCTGCGGGGCAGCATGGGATGGATGGCCCCGATCGAGATGGCCCGGCTCGTGCTCCCGCCCGGGGTCCTCGACGCCTACGGGGTCGAGAGGATAGACCCCAAGGAGGTGAACCTCACGCCGCACCTGGTCCCGCACGCGATAGCGCGCCCATAGGCCGATAGCGCCGCCCGAAAATTTACCTGCACTCTTTCAATCGGCCTTTACCGGGTCTGAGCTGGTGTTGCGCGTCGACGGCGCCGTCTACACATAGACGCGACGCGAACCACGAAATTGCAAGAGTGGAGGTAAACGCCTCGAAAACGGGACCAGGATTTTGAAGGGGTAGAGGTAAACGAGCTTCCTGTCTGCACAAACGTTTACCTAAGAGAATTCAATCAACCCGAAGGCGCGCCTACACTTCCCAAATATATGAGTTTACATAATCTTTATTATCGCTAAATATTCAACAAGAACAAAGAAGCCTTGTCGACCAGCCAAGAAGGAAGCCGTCGTGGCCTCGGTCGTTCCATAAAACTTCGGCATCGATTCCTAGGCCGACGCATCAATGATACACTCCGATAAGTTGTTTAGAAACGAGGAGGCGATTCGCCGTCATGACCGTACTGTTTCTTGAATACCCGAAGTGCTCGACATGCAAGAAGGCGAAGAAATGGCTCGACGAGCACGGCATCGACTATGCCGATCGCGACATCGTGGCGGACAACCCCACGGCAGCCGAGCTCGCCGAGTACCATGCGCTTTCGAAGCTTCCGCTACGGCGTCTCTTCAACACGTCGGGCATGAAGTATCGAGAACTCGGCATCAAGGCGAAGCTCGACGCCGGAATGAGCGACGCCGAATGCTTCGAATTGCTCGCGACCGACGGTATGCTCGTGAAGCGTCCGTTGCTCATAGGCGACGATTTCGCGATTCCGGGGTTCAAGGAGGCCTCCTGGTCGGAAGCGTTTGGTTTGTAACCGACGACCTCGTTCCGCGCAATCAGCCTTCTCGCCTAATTGCGCGCCGCTGGCCAACTTGGCCGGAAAACGTCGGTCTCCGCTCGGGCTTCTCCACGTTGGTTGCGCATGCGAAAGTTTTTACGGCTCCTTACAGGCTCCACGTCCGAATGCCGCTTACGGTGATGTCCTTCGCGCCGAAGAAGCTACGGAGCCCAAGCTCGACCTCGTCGTCGTAGTCCATGCCGCGCGCCACGAGAACGCTGCCCATCTCGCCTTTAAGCTCGACGTATCCTTTGGAGCGCAGCTTCTCTGCCGCCTTGTCGTCGACGAAACGCGTGGCGACCTCTGCCAAATCGACGCAACAGCCGCACGAACTCGCGCTTTCGATCGCGATATGGCGCCAACCTTTCTTGCACATGTAATCTGCAAGCTTCGGGGCGTACGACACTTTCGGGAAAACGGCGGTCATCGGCGCTACGGCAGCATGCCCATGGTCTCGAAAGCGAAGTACGCGATAACGAGAACGCCCACGATGATGCGGTAGATGCCGAACGCCGTGAAATCGTTCTTCTTGATGTAGCCCATGAGGAACTTGATCGAGATGATCGACATGACGAACGCGGACACGACGCCCACGACAAGCACGGCGATTTCGGTCGTGGTCATGGTCAGTCCGGCAAGGACGAACTTCGCCGTCTTCACCGCGCCCCAGCCGAGCATGACGGGAATCGCCAGGAAGAACGTGAATTCCGCCGCCGCGGTTCGCGAGCATCCCGTGAGCATGCCGCCGATGATCGTGGCGCCCGAGCGGCTCGTTCCCGGGATGATGGCGAGCACTTGGAACAGGCCGATCTTGAGCGCGGTCTTCCAGTCGATGTCGTCGACGTCGGTGATCTTGAACAGCTGCTCCTCCGCACGGGCGTCGAGCTCGTCGCTCGATACGGGCGCTGCGGCGACTCGGGCGTGCTTGCCGCGCGGGCGCTCGCCGGAAATCGCAAGGCCCGCACGAGCCTCCTGGAAACGGCGGCGGTTGCGGCGCTCAAGCACGATGAAGACGACGCCGTACAGGATGAGCATCGCGGCGACGCATACCTTATTGTAAAAATGCTCGTTCACCCAATCGTCGAGCGCGAACCCGACGATAGCCGCGGGGATGCATCCGACAACGACCATGCCCCACAATCGCCACGTGCTCTTGCGCTGCGCGGGCGTCTTCTTGGAGCTGAACGGATTGAGCTTGTGGAAGTACATGATGATGACGGCAAGGATCGCGCCGATCTGGATAACTACAAGAAACAAAGCGAGGAACTGATCGGACACCTGTAGCTTCACGAATTCGTCGATAAGGATCATGTGCCCGGTCGACGAGATGGGCAGCCATTCAGTGATGCCTTCGACAATGCCCTCGAGCAGGGCTTTCAACATTTCGATGATCATTGTGCGCTTTCGTTCGGCATGCGCCGTCGACATGCGGCGCTCGGATAAGTACCTGAACGATTGTACTCAAGCGGCCATCGCCTGCGCTCAAAGAACAGGAATCTCACATGTCGGCCCTGTGACGAGCGGGACGGGCGTCCCCGATTTGCGCGGCACGCGAAAAGAGCGCCGCCACTCGAAAAAGGTGCGCTACCCCATCACGCGGTAGAAGCAGGTGGTGTTGCCGGTGTGGCAGGCGGGCCCGGCCGGATGCACGAGCGCGAGCAAGCAGTCGGCGTCGCAGTCGTAGCGTAGCTCGACGAGTTCCTGTGTGTTGCCCGACGTGCCTCCCTTGTGCCAAAGCTCCTGGCGGCTGCGCGAGAAGAACCAGGTCGTGCGCTCGACAAGCGTGAGGCGCACCGACTCCTCGTTCATCCACGCCATCATGAGCACCTCGCGAGTGCTCGCGTCCTGCACGATGCAAGGGATGAGGCCCGCTTCGTTGTAGGTAAGCTGAGGGACGTCGATTGCGTTGTTCATGATTGATGGTTTCCTCTCTCGTTTCGCGGCTCGGAAGGCCTACATGATGCCCTCGCCCGAGAAGGGCGAGAACGCGCCTCGTTGCGCTTCGTCGATGTCGCGCGGCGGCAAAAGCATGCGGACATGGCGCTGACCGGCGCTTTCGGCTGCGTCCACCGCGTCCGCGCCGCCGCCATCGCCTTCTTCCAACTTCGCCGCGAGAAGGCGAACGTAGTCGCCGAGCGTGGTCTTGAGCGCGCTGCAGTTGTCGCGGAACATGCTCCATTCCCAGTCGCAGTCACCCAGGCAGAGCGGCATGATCGCGCATCCGTGGCAGCGGGCGTTCTTCTCGTAGAGCGTGCGCGTTTCGGGCCAGTCGAGCTCATAGTCGTCGTCGAGCACGTTGAACAGCACGTGGTTCGCGTCGCGCATGAACCCGTCGCAGCGGCACACGTTGCCCTCGGGATCGATGACGACGAAGTACGACGCCATTTTCCCGCGGCAGAAGAACCTCTGCGGTTCGAGCGTCTGGATGAGGCTCTCGGTCGAGGGGTTCTTCTCGGCGTACAGCTTGAACAGTTCGGCCGCGTAGGCATTGCGCGTCATGAGGTCGGGCGACGCGGCAGTGGCGTCCGACCTCGCCGCAGGCGCCGCGGCCGCGCGCCGCGGGGATCCGCTCCCCTCGCCGCAACCTGCGCACCACCCGCCGTAGTTGCGCAGGTGGCTTGCGTAGATGGGGCATCCCTCGGCGCGCGCCAGCTCGTCGCGCACGGCTCGGTAGCCTTCCTCGTTCGCCCAGTCGAGATTGCAGTTCACCCCGACGCCGATCCCGGCGCGGACAAGCGCGCGGATGCCCCTCCGCGTCGCTTCAAAGGACCCTGCCCCGCCCGTGCGTACGCGCCGTGCGTCGTGGGTCTCGGCCGACCCATCGAGTGTCGGCATGGCTTCTTCCACATGAAGGCGCGCAAGCTCGGCCGCGGCTGCATCGTCGATGAGCGTCGCGTTGGTGGTGATGCGCGCCCGATACGCCACGTCGTGTTCCTTGCACCATGCGATCATGCGCTCGGAAAGGCGTTTCATCAGGCCGAACTCGAGCATCGGCTCGCCGCCGTACCACAGAACTTCGAGCGCGCTGAAGCGGTAGCGTGCGTAGCGCCGCTCGATGAAGCGCAGGATGACCGTCTCGACCGTCGCGCTCATGCGGACGGGCTCGTGTTCCTCGTAGCAGTAGACGCAGCGAAGGTTGCACGCCATCGTGGGCGCGATGCAGAGCGAGAGGAACCCCGTCTCGTTCATGTCAGCGAGGAATCGCATGGCGAACTCGGTCTCCTCGTCGGTGCCGTCGGGCACGAAGAATCCCGCCTTCGCAAACTCCTCGGCAATGGCGCGGTCGGCATCGTTTTCGGCGCCGTCGCGCAGCATGCGTGCTGCCGCGGCGTCGAGCCTCGCGAGCGCGCTCGTGCGCGTGTTGAACGCGAGCGCTCCGCCGTCCGCATCTTCGAACAGCGTCGTGAAAACCGAGCGTTTCATCGCATCCCCCTCCGTCTGCCCTCGAATCGTCCGCGTGAGATTGTGGCACAAACCGCGGCGGCGTTACAAGCGGACGGGAATGCCCTGCGAGCGCATGTACTCCTTCACCTGGCGCACCGTCATCTCGCCGAAGTGGAAGACGCTCGCGGCGAGCACGGCGTCGGCCTCCCCTTCCAGGATGCCTTGGGCGAAGTGCTCGATCTTGCCCACGCCGCCGCTCGCGATGACGGGGATGTCCACGGCTCGCGCCACCGCGCGGGTGAGCGCGCAGTCGAACCCGTCGCGGCTGCCGTCGCGGTCCATGCTCGTGAGCAGGATCTCGCCCGCGCCGCGCCGCGCCGCCTCAGACGCCCATTCGACGGCGTCGATGCCCGTCGCCGTGCGCCCGCCGTGCACGTAGACCTCCCACTTGTTCGGGTTGTCGGCGCGCCGCTTGGCGTCGATGGCGCAGAGGATGGCCTGCGTGCCGAACGCGGCCGCGGCCTGCGTGATGAGCTCGGGGTTCGCCACGGCGGCGGAGTTCACCGACACCTTGTCCGCACCGGCGGCGATCATGGTGCGGATGTCGGCGACGCTTCGAAAGCCGCCGCCGACGCAGTACGGCAGGTGCAGCTCCTCGGAAGCGCGGCTCGCCAAATCGACCGTCGTTGCGCGTTTGTCGCTCGTCGCGGTGATGTCGAGGAAGACGACCTCGTCGGCGCGCTGCTCGTCGTAGCGCTGGGCGAGCTCGATCGGGTCGCCCGCGTCGCGCAGGTTCACGAAGTTCACGCCCTTGACGACGCGGCCGTCCTTCACGTCCATGCATGGAATCACTCGTTTGGCCAGCATGTTCTCTCCCCCACCGCTAGTTGCCGCTCGACATCGTCGCCGCAAGGCACGCGGCGACGCCGTCCTCGACCGTTAAGGTTCCTTCGTATACCGCGCGCCCCGTGATGACGCCCTCGATGGACGCCGCGATCGGTGCGAGCCGTTCGATGTCGGATACGCTCGCAACGCCGCCGCTCGCGATGACGGGGTGGCCGAACGCGTCCGCCATCTGCGCATATGCCTGCACGTCAAGACCGGTTTGCATGCCGTCGCGCGCGATGTCGGTGTAGACGATGTGCTTGAAGCCTGCTTGCCCCATGGCGCGCGCCAGGTCGGTGGCGGCGACGCCCGAACCCTCGATCCAGCCGGAAACGGCCACTTCCCCGCCCTTCGCGTCGATGCCGGCGGTAAGGCGGTCGCCGCCCACGCGCTCGACCGCGGCGCGCGCGAGCTCGGGGTCGTTCACGAGCGCGGTGCCGAGCACCATGCGCGCCGTCCCCGCCTCGGCGAGCCGGTCGAGCGTATCGAGCGTGCGGATGCCGCCGCCGACCTCGACGCTGAGCGACGTCTCGCGCACGATGCGCTCGACGATCGCGATGTTTTCGGGCACGCCGCTGCGGGCGCCGTCCAGATCGACCACGTGCACCCACGTCGCGCCCTGCGCCTCGAAGCGCCGCGCCTGGTCGACCGGGTCGTCATTGTAGACGGTGACTTTGCTGTAATCGCCCTTCGCCAGGCGCACCGCGCGCCCGCCGAGGATGTCGATTGCGGGAAGAAGATACATGGTTTCAGCAACCCTTTCGCATCATGTTCATGACCGTGACCTGCGCAAGCGCTACGCCTCGCGCGCAAGCGCGACGAAGTTCGCGAGCACCCGCGCGCCGGCGTCGGAGCTTTTCTCGGGGTGGAACTGCACGCCGAACGCACGCGCACCGTATTGGACGGCACTCGTGAAGCGCACGCTGTGCGTGGTTTCCGCAACGGTGAAGTCGCCCGTGGGGGCGATGTAGGAATGCGTGAAGTAAAACCACTCGCCCGGCGCGATGCCGTCGAAGAGCGGGCAGGGGAAGACGCACGTTTGCTCTGCTCCTCCGCGGGGAATCGCCGACGAAGGCGTCGTGCTCAAACAGTCCTGCTTTGGCGAACAGTCCACTGGACTGTTCGCGTCGTGCGGAACTGCGCGCGACGCCTTCCCCGACGCTCCTCCGCTACTTGCCGGCACCTCAATCGTGTTCCAGCCGACGTGCGGCACTTTGAAGGCGTTGCCTTGCGCGTCGCGGCGCGGCATGGCGGTGACGCAGCCGGGCAGAAGCCCGAGGCCGCGCGCCGGATCGCCTTCGGGGGAGCCTTCCACACCGCTTTCGAACATGAGGTGCTCGCCCAGGCAGATTCCCAGAAACGGCACGCCCGCCCGCACGCGGTCGCGGATGGCGCCCATCTGCCCGAGCTCGCGCATCGTGGCCGCGGCATCGGCGAACGCGCCCACGCCCGGCAGCACGATGGCGTCGGCAGCCGCGATTTCGGCCGCATCGGCGGTGATGCGCGCGTCGCCGCCTGCGGCGACAAGCCCGCGTTCGACCGACTTCAGGTTCCCTTTTCGGTAGTCGACTACAGCAATCATTCGTTCCCTTACGGTATAGCGGTGCGTCCGAGCCGCAACGTTCGGACGCGCGCGTCTTCTACAGCATGCCCTTCGTGGTGGGCAGGGCGTTCCCCATGCGCGGGTCGGCCTCGACCGCCTCGCGCATGGCGCGCGCCACGGCCTTGAACATGCCCTCGATCACATGGTGGGTGTTCTCGCCGGCAAGCTCGCGCACGTGCAGCGTCACCCCCGCGTTCGCGGCGAAGGCGATGAAGAACTCCTTCGCGAGCGTCGCGTCGAAGGCGCCCACCATGACGGACGGCACCTCGGCGTCCCAGAAGAGCTGCCCGCGCCCCGAGATGTCGCACGCGGCGAGGATGAGCGCCTCGTCCATAGGCAGCGCGATCGACCCGAAACGCCTGATGCCGCGCTTGTCGCCGAGCGCCTCGGCGAACGCTTGCCCGACGACGATGCCAACGTCTTCCACCGTGTGGTGGCCGTCGACTTCCAAGTCGCCCTTCGCGCGCACGGTAAGGTCGAACAGCCCGTGGCGCCCGAAGGCCGTGAGCATGTGGTCGAAGAACCCGATGCCCGTGTCGACGTCGGTCTTCCCCGTCCCGTCAAGATCGATCGAAAGCGCGATGTCGGTTTCCCGCGTCGTGCGCTCGATATGCGCTTGTCTTCCGGCCATGCGGACTCCTTCCTTATGCCTTACCGCGCGGTCGCGATCTCGCGCAGCGCGCGCAGGAACTCGTCGTTTTCCTCCGGCGTGCCGATGGACACGCGCAGGCAGTTCTCGAGCATCGGCGCGCGGCTGAAGTCGCGGACGAGGATGCCCTGCGCGTAAAGCGCTTCCCACACCTTGTCGGCGCCGCCGATGCGGAAGAGGATGTAGTTCGAGTCGGACGGGTAAGCTGTAACGCCCGGTACGGTGCGCAGCGCGTCGTACACGCGCTCGCGCTCGGAGATGATCGCCTGGATGCCGCGCTCGAACTTCTGGCGCTCGGAATAGACCTCCCGCGCGATAGCCTGGGACACCGCGTCGACCGAATACGGCTGGCGCACCTTCAAAAACTCGCGGATGACCTCGACGTTCCCGAGGATGTAGCCCATGCGCACGCCCGCGAGCGAGAACGCCTTCGAGAAGGTGCGCAGGATGAGAAGGTTCTTGTGCGCGTCGAGGTACGGGCGCATCGTGGTGCGCGAGAACTCGAAGTAGGCCTCGTCGACCATGACGAGCGCGTCGGTCGCATCGAGCAGACGCACGAGGAACTCCTCGTTCGCGAGCTTGCCGGTGGGGTTGTTCGGGCTCGCCACGATGACGTAGTCGATGTCTCCCTTGCCCACGCGCGCGAGCACGGCTTCCTCGTCGATGGAGTAGTCGGCCCGCCGCGGCACGTCGACGACCTCGGTGCCCGTGAGGCGCGCGTTGGCCGCGTACACCGAGAACGTCGGCGGCAGGTTCAAGAACTTGCGCCCCGGCCCGCCCCACGCGAGCGCGATGTTGAAGAGAAGCTCGTCGCCGCCGTTGCCCAAAAGCACCTGGTCGCGGTCGAGCCCGTTCGCCTCGGCGATCATGTCGCGCAAATCGTTGGCAAGCGGGTCGGGGTAACGGTTGAAAGGAACCTTGCGAATCGCGCTGATGATCTTCTGCCGAACCTCGGCGTCGACGTCGCAGGGGTTCTCATTCGCCGACAGGTACGCCCGCGCCGGCAGATACTTCGGGTCGTAAGGGGTGAGCCCCGCAAGCTGCGAGGCCGGCTTGCGCACGTTATTCACGCGTCTCACCTGCGCCAACCTCGGTCGGCTTGCCCTCGAGCACGTTGCAGCGCAGCTCGACGCTCATCGCATGCGCCCACAGCCCCTCGTGGCGGGCGATGGTCATGATGGACTCGGCGTCGGTCGCAAGCGCCTCGGGGGTGTACTGGATGACGGAGGACTTCTTCACGAATTCCTCCACCGAAAGCGGGCTCGCGTAGCGCGCGGTGCCGCCGGTGGGCAGCGTGTGGTTGGGGCCGGCAACGTAGTCGCCGACGGCTTCCGGGGTCCACTCGCCGAGGAAGATGGCGCCCGCGTTCTCGATCGAGCCGAGCAGGTCCATGGCGTTTTCCACATGCAGCTCCAAGTGCTCGGGCGCGATGACGTTCACAGCCTGCACGGCGGCGGCGCGATCGGGGCATACGGTGACAAGTCCATGGTCAGCAAGCGACGCCGTGGTGATCTCGGCGCGCGTGGAGGACTTCATGTGGCGCTCGATCGCCGCCTCGACGGCGTCGGCGTAGTCGTCCGAGAAGGTGACGAGGTAGCATGCGGCGAGCGGGTCGTGCTCGGCCTGGGCCATGAGGTCGATGGCCACAAGCGCGGGGTCGGCCGTCTCGTCGGCGACGACGCACACCTCGGAGGGGCCCGCGATCATGTCGATTCCCACGTCGCCCGACACGATCTTCTTCGCGGCGGCGACGTACGCGTTGCCGGGGCCGGTGATCTTGGCGACAGGCTCGATGGTCTCGGTGCCGTACGCGAGCGCGCCGATGGCCTGGGCGCCGCCGACCGAGTAGATCTCGGTCACGCCGGCGATCTTGCATGCGGCGAGGATGGCCGGGTCGAGCGAGCCGTCCTTGGTCGGCGGGGTCACGCACGCGATGCGCTTCACGCCCGCGACCGCCGCGGGAAGGGCGTTCATGAGCACGGTCGACGGGTAGAGCGCGCGACCACCCGGCACGTAGATGCCCACCGACTCGAGCGGCGTCACC
>CAKTSW010000031.1 GCA_934613165.1 uncultured Ellagibacter sp. | reverse complement strand
CCGAACTTCCTGAAGGACAACACCGACCGCAACCGCACGAGCCCGTTCGCCTTCACCGGCAACAAGTTCGAGTTCCGTATGCCGGGTTCGGCTGTGAACCTGTCGGACGCCAACACCATCCTCAACACGGCCATGGCGAAAAGCCTGAAGGAATTCGCCGACGCCATGGAAGGCAAGACCGGTGAGGAGTTCGAGGCTGCCGCTATCGCCTACATCAAGGATGACCTGCGCAAACACCAGCGCATCATTTTCAATGGCAACGGCTACTCCGACGAATGGCCCATCGAAGCCGAGCGCCGCGGCCTTGCCAACCATCCGACGACGGCCGATGCGTTGCCGTGCCTCGTCGAGCAGAAGAGCATCGACTTGTTCGGCGAGTTCAGCGTGCTTTCCGAGGTCGAGGTCCGCTCCCGCTACGAGGTGAAGCTCGAGAAATACAACAAGCTCCTCAACATCGAAGCGCGCACGATGAAGCGCATGGTCCGTCGCTTCTATCTGCCGGCCATCAACAGCTTCGCGTCCGACATCGCCAAGGACATCAACGAGGTCAAGACCGCGTTGCCTTCCGCTGACCAGAGCTTCCAGGAGAAGAAGCTCCAGACGGTGGTCGACGGTGTCAAGCGCGTCGAGGAGGCGCTCGAGGCTTTGAACGCCGCGCATCTCGCCAACGTCGAGATCGAGGATCAGCAGGAGCGTGCAAACGACAACGCCCATCACGTCATTCCGCTTATGGACGAGCTCCGCGCTGCGGTCGATGCGATGGAAATCGTCGTCGACGACAACCACTGGCCGGTTCCGACCTACAACGAGATTCTGTTCTACTGCTAATCTGCGGTAGCGGAATTTACAAAACTCCCTAAAGGGGCGCGGTTCGCAAACGAATCGCGCCCCTCGTTTTCTAAGGGACAAGATAGAAGCTATGGCCGCAAAGGGTTGGATCCGGGGTTTCTCCGGGGCTGGTCTCTCCGTTCGGCTGGGAATCCCATTGGTGGCTGTCTTTTAGGCGCATGTGGGCTGTTTCCTTCTTTGCGGGAGCCTGCTTTGGTTGGGTTATCCAATCGTGAAAAGCTATTATCCGAACAAAAAATAATCCAAGTGCGAGGGCGCGAGGCAATTCTTTAAGTTGAGAAGGGAAGAGACAAAATAAATTCCCAGGTTAAAATTATTCCTAATAAAGATTAAATAGAGGATTCTCCCCATGCCCTCGCACTTGGATTATTTTTCGTTCGGATAGAACGCGAAAACGCGACATGTCTTCAGGTAAATTCGAAAATTTGAGTCTGTCGCACTTAGATTACTTGACATGATAGGGTGTGTCGCTACAATTCCCTTTAGCACTCAAAGAAGGAGACTGCCAAGTAAGTCTTCTTAAGAAAGGGAAGCGACAACATGAAGAAATTCAAGACAGAGAGCAAAAAGCTGCTCGACCTGATGATCAACTCTATTTACACGAACCGCGAGATTTTCCTTCGCGAGCTTATCTCGAACGCATCGGACGCCGTCGATAAGCTCTACTTCAAGAGCCTGACCGACACCGACGTTCAGCTTTCGAAGGACGAGCTGGCCATTCAGGTGAGCTTCGACAAGGAAGCCCGCACCGTTACCGTGTCCGACAACGGCATCGGCATGACGAAGGACGAGCTCGATAAGAACCTCGGCACCATCGCCCATTCCGATTCCCAGGAATTCAAAACCGACAACGCCGAGAAGCAGGGCGACGACATCGACATCATCGGTCAGTTCGGCGTGGGCTTCTACTCAGGCTTCATGGTCGCTTCGAAGGTTCGCGTCGTTTCGCGCGCGTTCGGCAGCGACGAGGCGTGGGCGTGGGAATCCGACGGCGTCGAGGGCTACGCCATCTCCGAGGCCGAGCGCGCCGAACACGGCACCGACGTCATCCTTACCCTGAAGGAAGACACTGACGAGGACTCCTACGACGCCTATCTGTCTGAGTACGGCCTGAAAGACCTGATCAAGCGCTACAGCAACTACGTGCGCTACCCCATCAAGATGGAAGTCAGCAAGACGCGCGAAAAGCCGAAGCCGGAAGACGCGGGCGACGATTACAAGCCCGAATACGAGACCTACACGGAAATCGAGACCGTGAACTCGATGATCCCCATCTGGAAGCGCAAGAAGTCCGACGTGAGCCAGGACGAGTACAACGAGTTCTACAAGTCGAACTTCCACGACTTCGAAGACCCGGCGCGCACCATCTCGCTGCATGCTGAAGGCGCGCTTACCTACGACGCGCTCCTGTTCGTGCCGAACCGCACCCCGTATGACCTGTACAGCAAGGACTACAAGAAAGGCCTCGCGCTTTACAGCTCCAACGTCCTCATCATGGACAAGTGCGAAGAGCTTTTGCCCGACTACTTCAACTTCGTGCGCGGCATCGTCGACTCGCAGGACCTCACGCTCAACATCTCGCGTGAAACCCTGCAGCACAACAACCAGCTCAAGGCCATCGCGCGCCGCATCGAGAAGAAGATTAAGTCCGATCTTGAAAGCTTCCGCGACAAGGATCGCGAAGGCTACGAGAAGTTCTTCGAGAACTTCGGCCGCGGCATGAAGTACGGCCTGTACACGTCGTACGGCACGGCGAAGGACGTGCTCGGCGATCTCTTGCTGTTCTATTCGGCGAAGGAAAAGAAGATGATCACCTTCTCCGAGTACGTGAAGGCGGCGGCGGACGGCCAGGAAACCATCTACTACGCGACGGGCGACTCGGTCGAGCGCATGGCCCAGCTGCCGATCGTGACCACGGTTCTCGCGAAGGGCTACGACGTGCTTCTGTGCCCCGAGGACGTGGACGAGTTCTGCATGATGGCCATGTCCGACTACGCGGTGCCCGACGCGGCCGACCCGGATTCGCTGACCGCTTGGCCGCTTAAGAACGTCGGCGGCGAGGACTTGGGCCTCGAGTCCGAGGAAGAGAAGAAGGAAGCGGAGGAGACCGCCGAGTCCAACAAGGACCTGTTCGAAGCCATGAAGGCCGCGCTCGACGGCAAAGTCGAGAAGGTCGCCGTGTCCACGCGTCAAACCGATGCCCCGGCCTACATCACCACCGAGGGCGGCGTGTCGCTGCGCATGGAGAAGATCCTGTCGAACGTCCCGAAGGGCGCCGACGAAGAAGGCGCCGTCAAGTCGCACCGCGTGCTCGAGGTGAACACGAAGCATCCGGTGTTCGAGGTCATGCAGCAGGCTCAGGGCGCAGGCGACGAGGAAAAGGTGAAGCTGTACTCCGGCATCCTTTACGACCAGGCGCTTCTCGTCGAGGGCATTCCGCTGGACGACCCGGTCGCATACACCGAGGCGGTTACCAAGCTCATGAAGTAAGGCGGATTTGAAAAACCCTCTTGCGTTGCGGCATGTGCTTCGCTATAATCTATTTTCGCGTCTGAAGCTTTGCTTCGCGTGTTTGCCAACGTGGCTCAGCTGGTAGAGCAACGCACTCGTAATGCGTAGGTCAGCGGTTCGAATCCGCTCGTTGGCTCCAGAACTTATCGGGTCGCCCTTTGGGCGGCCCGTTCTGCTTTCCTGCGCCTTTGATTGCTCCCGCGCCCCTTCCGCTGCCGCGCTGATTCCGGCTCGTGCGCCGACGTTGGCCTTCCTGCGCGCTCCCAGTTTGCTACCCTGTTCCTAACGAGGGGTATTGCACAAAACCGAACAACGTTGCAGGAGGAAACGAGAAGGGCAGGAACATGAACATCGAGCATCTTCACGAGTTCGAATACCTTGCCGAAAACCTGAGCTTCCGCGATACCGCGCGCCATTTCTTCGTGAGTCCTTCGGTCATCAGCCGGCATATCTCGGCGATGGAGGAAGAACTCGGCACGAAGCTTTTCGCACGCTCGAAGCAGTCGGTGGCCATCACCGAGGCGGGGAGCGTCTTCCTCGGCCGCGCGAAGGCGATCATCGCCGAGTACAACGCGGCCTTGGCGGAGATGTCGCGCCTTGACGAAGGCGGCAAACCGGTGGTGCGTTTGGGGTACCTGCACAACGCCGCGCGGCCTTTCATCCTGAAGTTCGCGTCGTACCTGAAGGAGCACTACCCGGAAATCGAGATCGAGTTCAAGGGCATGCCGTACAAGATGCTCTACACGGCGCTCGACGACAACAAAGCCGACCTCAACATCATGCTCAATGTGTACTCGCCGCAACAACAGCGCTACGAGCTCGCGACCATGTACCGCGACCAGTTCTGCGTGGTCGTTCGCGCGAGCAGCCGCCTTGCGCACGATTACGCCGACGGCATCGAGCTTTCGCGCATCAAGGGGCTCGACCTGCTCCTTCCAAGCGAGAAGGATTTCCCGGGGCTGCAGGACCGGATGAAGCGGGTCCTCGAAACCGAGCCGTCGCTTTCCCTCGATCGCGTGCGGAGCTTCCGCGACGTCGACTCGATGTACATCGAGGTGGAAACCTCGAACAGCGTGGGCATCTCTACAAGCGCGAACTGGGCTTATGGGTCGAGCAAGGTCGTGTACCTTCCCATCAAGGGGGTCGACGCGGGCATCGATGTCAACGCCTACATCGGCCGCTCGCTTTCGGGCCGCACGCTCACGGCGTGCAAGGAGGCGCTGGCGAGCTGCCAGGAATACCTCGCCGACTTCTCCGTGCTCGAGAATGCCCGGGCGCAGTGGCGTGCGAGCGTGCGTGCCGAAAGGATGCTCTAGCTCGAGGCGTTTCGGGGGGGGCGGCGCCTCTGGGAATGGCGCGCGAAGACGGGCCCCGACTTGCGCGTTCGCCGTGGGAAAGAAGGGAGCCGAGCACTGTTCCTGATAATGCAACACGCGTTGCGAGAAGCGTATCACCAGGTCGCATGCATAGGACGTATACTACTTACCGTCAACCATCCGACATGCGAACCCCTCCTATATCGCACGTCGGTTGTATCCCACCCCTTAAGGGTTCGCCCCTCCTCTTATCCCCTTTGGCGAGCCCACGAAGCGGAGTCCTCCCCAAGGGCTCCGCTTTTCTTTTGCAGGCGCGCCGCCGAACTCTTCCTTGCGCCTTCGGGCGGTATACTTTCAAGCGGATTGTTGCGCGTGCCGGCCGCGGGCCTGCTCGCTTTTCGTTCGCAAAGGATGTCTCATGGGAATCAGGTTTGCCGCCGCACGCTGCGTAAGCGCACTGTCGACCTTCGGGCTTAAGCACGTTTTCCGCAGGCCGGCGGCTAATTTCCCGGGAAAGATAGCGCTTTACGTCGACCCGAGCCTTCTGGCCGACCTTCGCGGGAAGCTTGCCCGCGGCTCGATCATGGTGGTGGGCACCAACGGCAAGACCACGGTGACGAACCTGCTCGCCGATGTGCTCGAGCGTTCGGGCGCGCGGGTGGTGTGCAACCGCACGGGCGCGAACCTCGACTCCGGCGTGTCGACGGCGCTGCTCCATGCGAAGCCCGCCGATTGGGGCGTGTTCGAAAGCGACGAGCTGTGGCTCGCGAAGATGACCCCGCAGCTTCGCCCCACCTACGTGCTGCTGCTGAACCTGTTCCGCGATCAGCTCGATCGATGCGGCGAGATCGACCGCATCCAGGACAGCATCGTGGGCGCGCTCTCGGCGTCGCCCGAAACCGTTCTCGTGTACAACGCCGACGACCCGCTTTGCGCGACGATCGCCCACAGGGCCGCTAAGGCGCCCGGCCGCGAGAAGACGCGCTCGATCGCGTTCGGCGTGGTGGAGAGCATGGGGCTCGCGCAGAACACCGTCGCCGACGCCGCGATGTGCCAGCTGTGCTCGTCGATGTTCGACTACGATTTCCGACAGTACGGTCAGCTTGGGTCGTGGCATTGCCCGACCTGCGGTTTTTCCCGCCCGACCCTCGATTACGCAGCGCGCGGCGTCGCGCTCGACGCTGCGGGGCTCGCCTTCGACATCGCCCGGCCCGAGCCCGCCGCGGGCGACCCGTCAATCCCGTGGCCCGTTCGCGCCTCGTTCAACGGCGCCTACATGGTCTACAACCTGCTCGCAGTCGGCGTTGCGGCCGACCTTACGGCGTGCGGGCAAGACGCGCTGCAGCGCGCCATCGACGAATTCGACCCGAAGAACGGCCGCTTGCAGGAATACTCCCTGGGAGGCCGCCGGGTGCTGCTCAACCTGGCGAAGAACCCCACCGGATTCAACCAGAACCTCAAGATCATCGAGCGCGACACCGCACCGAAGGCCGTCGCGTTCTTCATCAACGACAAGGAAGCCGACGGCCGCGACATCTCGTGGCTGTGGGACATCGACTTCGAGGAGCTTTCCCACCAGCGGGGATGCGTCGTTTTCGCGGGCGGCATCCGCGCGCGCGACATGCAGGTGCGCCTGAAGTACGCGGGAATCGAGGCCGACGTGGTCGAGAGCCCCGGCGACTTCCTTATCCGCGTGGCGGCGCTTCCGCGCGAAATGAGCGCGTACGCCATCGCGAACTACACGGCGCTGCCCGCGGTAAAGGCGGCGCTCGATGCGGCCGAGGGCGCAAGTGATGGAAGCGCAGCCGGTGGGAAGTCCGTCGTGTGCGAAGACGGCTCTTCTCCGGCGGGCGCATCCGCCGCGGAGCCGCACGGCGAGGGCGAAGGCCCCGAAACACCCGAGGTCTCCGGGGGCCAAGGCGCCTCGCGCGCCGACGCTGGCAACGAGGCGCGTCCCGTCGTCATCGCGCATATGTTCCCCGACCTGCTGAACCTCTACGGCGACGGTGGCAACGTGCGCATCCTGAGCGAGCGCCTGAAGCGGCGCGGCATTCCCGTTTGCGTGAAGCGCGTCGAATACGGCGAGTCGATTGACCTTGACGGCGTCGACCTCGTTTTCCTCGGCGGCGGCCCCGATCGAGAGCAGAAGCTCGCGTCCGGGGAGCTTCTGCGCATGAAGGACGGGCTTCGCGCCTTCGTGGAGAGCGACGGCGCGCTTCTCGCCATCTGCGGCGGGTACCAGATCCTCGGCAAAACATGGCTCCTCGGCGACGAGGAAGTGCCCGGCCTTGGCATCGTCGACATCGAGACGAAGCGCCCAGGAACGTCGGCCGATCGTCTGATCGACAACATCGCGCTTTCGTCTGCGCTCGCCGTGCACCCGGTGGTGGGGTACGAGAACCATGCGGGGCGCACCTACCTCGGGTCGGGACTGCGCCCGTTCGGCAAAGTCGTTTCGTCGACGGGGCGCGGCAACAACGATGACGACGGCGCAGACGGCGTCATCTACAAGAAGCTGGTAGGAACCTATCTTCACGGGCCCCTGCTTTCGAAGAACCCGGAAGTGGCGGACTGGCTGCTTCGGGCCGCATGCGATCGATGGGCGGCGCGCACGGGCTGCGACGCGCCGGAGCTTGCCTTCCTCGACGACGCCCCCGAGCTCGCCGCGAACGACGAGATGGCGCGACGCTTGGGCGCGCGGTAGGCAAGGGGCGCTTCAACTTAGGTTCCTTCACGGTTTTGACTCATGCAGGGGAAACGGCAAATTGTAGGTTTTCGGTGGGCATCGTGCGACCTTTTAACAGAAAAGGGGCGGTCGCGCTTGTCAGCGGTCGCGTGCGTCGGCACAATCTATATGCATGAGAAGAAATAAAAAAACCCCAACGCACGCTTCCTCTCCGTCGCAGGGCTATTCCTCGCCGGAAGGCGGCTACGTGCCCGCTTCGCCTTCGCGGGGCACCCATGCCGCGCATGCTTCCCATGCCGCTTCGGCCGGGGGCGCCGACTCTTCAGCGCAGAACCCGTATTCCCGTCGCGTCACGCAGGCGGAGTACACGAAGAAGCGCAAGGGCAAGAAGCGCAAGAAGATCCTGCTCACGGTGCTCATCGTGCTTCTCGTGGTCGTTCTCGGCGGCGCGGGCGCCGCATTCGCCTACATCAACTCCATCAACGGCAACCTCAACAAGGGCGTCGACGACAACCTGCGCAACGCGCTTTCCGACACGCAGTACGCGGGCGACCCGTTCTACATGCTGCTCATGGGCACCGACGGTTCCGAGGAACGCTCGGAATCCTCCGAGTACGCGGGCGACCAGTTCCGCGCCGACAGCATGATCCTCATGCGCGTCGACCCGCAGAGCAAGAAGGTCACGATGGTCTCCCTGCACCGCGACACGCTGATCGACATGGGAACCAACGGCAAGCAGAAGCTCAACGCCGCGCATTCCATCGGCGGCGCGGCCTACACGATCGAAGTCGTCTCGAAGTTCGCGGGCGTTCCCATCTCGCATTATGCGGAAATCAACTTCGACGGCTTCAAGGAGGCGGTCGACGCGCTCGGCGGCGTCGAAGTCGATGTCCCCATGGAAATCAACGACGAGGACGCCGGCGGGCACCTCGACGCGGGCGTGCAAACGCTCAACGGCGACCAGGCGCTTATCCTGTGCCGCGCGCGCCATGCCTACGACGCCTACGGCGACGGCGACCGCTACCGCGCCGCCAATCAGCGCCTCGTGCTTTCCGCCATCGCGAAGAAGATCCTTTCTTCCGACCCGGTCACCATGGCGAACACCGTGCAGGCGCTTTCGAAGTACGTCACCACCGACTACAGCGTGACCGACATCGTG
Source organism: uncultured Ellagibacter sp. (assembly GCA_934613165.1). GTDB lineage: Bacteria > Actinomycetota > Coriobacteriia > Coriobacteriales > Eggerthellaceae > Ellagibacter. The sequence continues at coordinate 1,338 of CAKTSW010000031.1, read as the reverse complement.
AGCCTCGCTTCCAGCATGAAGGGCCTCGACGCCGACAACGACATCTACTCGGCCATGGAGCCCACCACGTCGAAGTACGTGAACGGCGGCTGGTACGAATACGTGAACCAGAGCGAATGGCAGACCATGATGGACCGCGTCGATCAGGGCTTGCCGCCGACGACCGAAGACGAGGTCGACTCGAAGAACGGTACGGTGCTCGCGAACACGGGCGGCGCTTCGGGCCAGTCCTCGAGCGACTCCTCCTCGTCCACCCAGCTCAGCACGAACCGTACCGGGTCGGTCGTGGTCAAGAACGGCGCGGGGATCGACGGCGCCGCGGCGACCGCCGCCGACAAGATCGGCAAGCTCGGCTACACCACCTCGACGGGCAACGCAGGATCGAAGTTCTCGACCACGGTCGTTGTTTACGCCAACGACTCCCAGAAAGAGGCGGCCGAGGAAATCGTGAAGGCAATCGGCAACGGCGTCGCCACCAAGAACAACGGCACGTACACCTACGACGGCGACTTCCTCGTGGTGATCGGGTCGGATTGGAAGTAGCCTGAGCGCCTCTTGAAGGCGTGCGGGAAGAAGTGAAGTCAATGAAGCGCGGGTCGTGGCCGATCCGCGCTTTTCTTGTCGAAAGGGGAAGCGATGCGGTTTCGCGTTGTCGCGGTAGGAAAGCTGAAGGAGCGGTTCTGGGTCGACGCCTGCGCCGAGTATCTGAAACGCTTGGGGGCCTATGCGAAGGTGGAGGTGAAGGAGGTCGCCGACATCGACCCCGGGAAGGCGGGCGGCGTCGACGCGGCTCGTGCCAAGGAAGGGGCGTCCATCCTCGCCGCCGTGCCCGACCATTCGCATATGATCTTACTCGCGATCGACGGCAAGGAGCGGACGAGCGAGGGGCTTTCAGCGCGCATTGACGAGCTTGCCCTTGGCGGGGAAAGCGACTTCACGTTCGTCATCGGCGGGTCGGACGGCGTGAGCGCCGACGTGCGCAAGCGGGCGAGCGAAACGCTGTCGTTCGGGCGGATCACGCTGCCGCACAACCTGGCGCGAGTCGTCCTGTTGGAGCAGCTCTACCGCGCATGCAAGATATCCCGCGGCGAGCCCTACCATAAGTAAAAGGGCCCGAAATACGAGCAAGCGCCTGCATAAGGAGGATACAGGCGCTTGCTCGTTGTGTTTCAGACCTCCTCAAGTATAAGACACATGCCAATAAATGACAAGAGCCATTCTTGAAATAATCGCCGCAGGGGCTTGGGCGGCCGGCATCCCGCCGCCCAAGCCCCTCGCTTCGAGGCGGTTCGCGTTATACTGATGCGAATGCTGTGACGAAAGGGTGCATCGTGAGGT
>CAKTSW010000030.1 GCA_934613165.1 uncultured Ellagibacter sp. | reverse complement strand
GCGCGCATGCGAGCTCGACGTCGACTGCCTCATGAAGGCCACCAAGGTCGACGGCGTCTACGACAGCGACCCGAAGACGAACCCCGATGCGAAGCGCTTCGAGTCGATCAGCTACATGGAAGTGCTCAACCGCGGGCTGCACGTCATGGACTCCACGGCCACGTCGCTGTGCATGGACAACAACGTCCCCATGATCGTGTTCGACCTCACCGTTCCCGGCAACATTTCTCGCGCGCTCAAGGGCGAAGCGGTCGGAACCACGGTAAAATAACGGAAAGAGAACCCTGATGGCGCGTTCGCCTGGGCTTTCCGGTTCGGGCGCGCCGCATCGGCGGCGCTTCAAGGCGGCGCGGGGATGAAAGGAAGCTGCTATGAGCATCAACGAGATCAAGGCGCAGGCGCAAGACCGCATGAAGAAAGCGGTTGCCGCGTTGCATGAGAACTTCGCGTCGGTCCGCACGGGTCGCGCGAACGCCATGTCGCTCGACCGCATCAAGGTCGACTACTACGGCGTGCCGACTCCGGTGAACCAGATGGCGGGCGTGAAGACGCCTGACGCCCACATGCTCGTCATCGAGCCGTGGGACAAGTCCAGCCTGAAGGCCATCGAGAAGGCCATCCTCGAAAGCGATTTGGGTGTGACCCCGTCCAACGACGGCTCGGTCATCCGCCTGCCGTTCCCGGCCCTTACCGAGGAGCGCCGCCGCGAGCTGGTGAAGCAGTGCAAGGCGTATTCCGAGGAAGCGCGCGTCGCCATCCGCAACATCCGCCGCGATTCCAACTCCGCCGTCGAGAAGTGCATCAAGGAAGACAGCCTTCCCGAAGACGAGCAGCGTCGCGCCGAGGGCGAGATCCAAAAGCTCACTGACAAGTTCATCGCCGAAGTCGACGAATCCTTCAAGAAGAAGGAAGCCGAGGTCATGGAAGTGTAGGCAGCATCGCTGCCTTGCCGCGCTTCCGGGGAGGGGAATCCTGCCCTGAAAGCGCGGCTTTCACGTTTCGTCCGCTCGATCGCCGAGGTTTCTTTGAACAAGCCGCTTGACCACATATTCCCGAGCCCCCCTTCGGGGCTTTCCCCTGAAGATCTCGATTGCTCGCGCATTCCCGAGCACGTCGCCGTCATCATGGACGGCAACGGGCGCTGGGCGAAGAAGCGTGCGCTCAATCGGCTGAAGGGCCATAAAGCGGGAATCGAAGCGGTTCGCGAGACCATCCGCTGTGCGAGCGACTTGGGCGTCCGCTACCTCACGATCTACTCGTTCTCGACTGAGAACTGGAAGCGCCCCCAGGAAGAGGTCGTCGGGCTTATGGACCTCTTCGCGAAGACCATGCTCGCCGAAGTCGACGGCCTTCACGAAGAGCACGTGCGCGTGAAGACCATCGGCGACTTGTCCCCGCTTCCCGAGGAAACGCGCGTCGCGTTCGAGGAAGCGTGGGAAAAGACGAAGAACAACACGGGGATGACGCTCGTCGTCGCCGTGAACTACGGGTCGCGCCAGGAAATCCTTCAAGCGGTGAACCGGTGCGCCGAGCAGGCCGTTTACAGAAGCGAAGCCGGCGAGGGGTTCGAGCCGGTAAGCGTCGAGGACTTCGAGGGCTCCCTGTTCACCGCCGGCATGCCCGACCCCGACCTCGTCATCCGAACGAGCGGGGAGGTTCGTATCTCGAACTTCCTTTTGTGGCAGATCGCGTATGCCGAGTTCGTGGTGACCGACGTGCTCTGGCCCGATTTCGACCGCTACGAGTTTCTGCGCTGCCTTCTCGAGTTCCAGGGACGCGATCGCCGGTTCGGGGCGGTGAAGTAAGCGTGCCCGCCTCCGACGACCGCAAGCGAACCACAAAAATCAAGGATTTCGCGTACGAGAAGACGCCGCAAAAGCTGAAGAACGCAACCGATTTACAGGTCCGTTTCCGCACGGGCGCGGTCTATGTGACGCTGTGCGTCGTCTGCATCCTCGCGAGCGACATATCCACGCTCGTTTTCCTCTGCGCCACGGCGGGCATCTGCGCCGGGGAGTTCTATTACATGCTTCGTGCAGACGCTAAGCTTCCGAACGAAATGCTCGGGACCATCGCGGCGGTGCTTTATCCGATCAGCGTGTATTTCCTGGGAATCATCGGCGCGCTCTATGTGAGCATCGCCCTTCTGCTCGCGCTCATCGTCTGGTACGTTTTCTGGTTGCGAGCCCGCGTTCCCGACGTGGGCGTCAGCTTCTTCGGCGCCGCCTACACCGGCCTTTTGCTGTCGGGAATCATGGTGGTGCGCACGTCTTTGCCCGACCCCTGGGGCGGCGTCCTCGTGATCGGCATCTTCTTGAGCATCTGGGCGAACGACTCGTTCGCCTACCTGGTGGGCAGCAAGATCGGCAAGCATAAGATGGCCCCGCGCGTCAGCCCCAAGAAAAGCTGGGAGGGCTTTTTCGCCGGGCTTGTCGGGTCGATGCTGTTCTGGGCGCTGTTCACGCTCATCCCCGGTTTGAATCTGGGTCTTCCCGAAGCGGTTTTCTTCGGGTTCGTGTGCGGCCTTATGGGCGTGCTCGGCGACTTGGCTGAAAGCCGCATCAAGCGCAACTCGGGCTTCAAGGATTCGGGAACGATCATGCCCGGGCACGGCGGGCTTCTCGACCGCTGCGACTCGCTGTTCCTCGTGGCGGCGACTTCGGCCATCCTTTTGCTGGCTTCGGGGGCCATTCCCTACAACTTCTAACCTTTACCTTGAGGAAAGGACGCGATATGAGGCGCATCGTCGTTCTCGGATCGACGGGTTCTATCGGAACGCAAACACTCGACGTGGTGCGTCAGCACGCCGACAAGCTCGCCGTCGTCGGTCTCGCGGTCAACACGCGCGTGCCGGACATGCTTGCGCAGGCGCGCGAGTTCGGCGTTGACCACCTTGCGGTGGGGGACGTTCGGCAAGCGCAGAGCGCGGCGGCCGCGGATGCTGCCGCTTACGTTTCCTCTTCGGGGAATATCGCGACGATCGGCTTCGGCATGGACGCGGTCGTCGAGCTTGTTCATCTTCCCGAGGCCGACGTCGTCGTGAACGCGCTTGTGGGCGCGGCCGGGCTGCGCGCCAGCTACGAGACGCTCAAGGCCGGCAAGGTCCTCGCTTTGGCCAACAAGGAGTCGCTTGTCGTTGGCGGCGACTTGATCATGCCGCTCGCCGCGAAGGTCGACGCGCAACGCCGCGCGGCGGGTGCGGCTCCGGCGACGGGCCCCGCGGGCGGGCTGATGCCCATCGATTCGGAGCACGGCGCGATCTACCAATGCCTTCTTGGCGAGAACGAACGCGAGGTCGCGAAACTGTGGGTGACGGCATCGGGCGGTCCGTTCAGGGGGAAGAAGCGTTCCGACCTCGCGACAATCACGCCCGCCCAGGCGCTGAAGCATCCGACCTGGCACATGGGGGCGAAGATTTCGATCGATTCCTCGACGCTCATGAACAAGGGGCTCGAAGTGATCGAGGCGCACCATCTTTTCAACATGCCCTACGACAAGATCGAGGTCGTGGTGCAGCCGCAAAGCGCGATCCATTCCATGGTCGAATACGCCGACGGCAGTGTGAAGGCGCATTTGGGAACGACCGATATGCGCATCCCCATTCAGTTCGCGCTTTCGTATCCCGATCGGTGGGATGCTCCGGTGAAGCCGCTTGATTTCCGCGCGCTCGGCTCGCTCGAGTTCGCGGCTCCCGACGAGGACACGTTCCGCTGCCTTCCCCTTGCGCGCCATGCGGGCAGCGTCGGCGGTACGTTACCGTGCGTCATGAACGCTGCGAACGAGGTCGCCGTTGCGGCGTTCCTTGCGGAGAGGGGAACCTACCTCGGGATAGCCGAATGCGTCGAGACGGTCATGGAGGCGCACGAGCGCGAGGGCGTGCAGACGGTTGAGAGCCTCGAACAGCTCGAATCGCTCGATTCGTGGGCCCGTGCGAAGGCAAAGGAGAGCATCCGCTAAGGCTGCAGTCCCGGCGCCGCCCTCGATTAGGGCGGCGCCGGGGGATGGGCGAGGCGTCTTCGGCGGCGCTTGGAAAGGGGCGAAGGGATCGTTGGACGGTGTCTTGAGTTTGAGTTTTCGCTAGCCGCAGGAGGATTCCTTTGCCCGATGCATCGAAATGACCCGGGCTGCCTTTTCGAGGACGGCATCGCGCATGAACGCCGACTTTCCCGTTCCGCTTATCTTCGCCGCGTATGCGATCAGCCTTGCGTTCGATTCGGGGCACTTGAACGAGAGGTTGGAATTCGGTTCTCCTGACAAACGGGGGCGCCCGGGCTGCTGGCTTTCGACGCAGCCGTCCCAACCAGTGCCTTTCGGTTCGTCTGCCCATCCGGCGACCTCGGCGGGGACGATGAACCCGTTTATCAGCCGATACTTCTCCATTACCCGCCCCTTTCCTGTATCTTTATAAGGTACCGTATAAAACCGGAACAAGGAACGAGAATAATAAGAAACCTTGCAATAAAGCCGCCTCGCTTTCGCAAGGAGGCATTGCTGTTCGCGGAACCTAGAAACGTCGCCGCTTGAGCGAGGCGCGTTTCGCGAGCGCCAGGGCTGTTGCGGCGATCGCAAGGGCCGCGACGACGGGCAGCGCTTTCAGCGCTGTGCTCAAAACCGCGTCCCCCGTCTTTCCCAACGTGCCTTTCGTTTCGGCGCCAGGCCCCTGATCGGAAGCAGGCTGGTCGGGGTCGGCTTCGGCTTCGACCGATACGACGGCGTGGGCGAGCCTGTCGTCTTCGAGGCTCGGACTTGAAAGCGTCGCGCGGTTCGAGAACTTCGTCCCCGCAAGCGATTCGTCTTCAAGGGAAGCTTCGAACGATATCGTGGCGGTGCCTCCTTCGTTCAAGGTCCCGATGGCTGCGGAGAATGCGTTGCCGTCGCTTTCGATCGGGGCATCGATTCGTACGCCGTCTACTTCGGCGGAGATGCTTCCGAAGTCAATGGGCGCCCCGTCGGGCATCTTCGTGTCGCTGATCGAGACGTTCTCCAAGGGGCCGCCAACGGCTTTCACCTCGATTTCGAAAGCGAGCGTGTCCTTAACGTGTGCGGTTTCCCTATCGACCGACTTGGTTATGACGGCATCCGTTTTCGTGGGAGGCGCCGTCGCGACGACGACTTCCGCCTTGGCGTGCGAGCTGTCCGCAAGGCTGCGGGAAACCAAGGTCGCCGAGTTTTCGATCTTGTCCCCGATAAGCGATGCGTCCTCGACGGTCGCCTCGTATTCGATTACTATCTGCGAATTCGCCGGCACGCGGCCGAGCGAGAGCGAAAACGAGTTCGCGTCCTTTCGATCGAACACCGCCGGCGAGGCTTTGCCGTCTATCGTCAAGACGAAGGTTCCGTAGTCGATGGAGGTGCCATTGGGCATGCCCGCGTCTTCGACGTACACGTCTTCCAAATCGGCGTCTCCCGCGTCGACGCTGATGGCGTAGGTGATGGTGTCGCCTTCGGTGGCGGTTTCCACCGACGCCTTCTTCTCGATGGTTGCGGAAGGCTCGGGGCCCTCCTTGTCTTTTTCCACTTCGACGATCGCCTGCGCCATGAGGTCGCTCTCGAGGTCGGGGGAGGAAAGAACGGCGTTGTTGACGACTCGCTTCCCTGCGAGCGACTGGTCGCGGGCCACCGCCGTGAACGTCACTTTCGCGGTGTCGCCTTCGGATAAGGCTCCGAGGTCGATCGAGAACCCGTTGCCCGAGATGCCGAGGGAGGCGGGGTCGAGCGCGTCGCCGTTCACTTCGGCCGAAATGCTGTTGAGGTCGAGGGCCATCCCGTCGGGGAGGCTCTTGTCGGAGACGACGGCGTTGCATGCCTTTCCTTCGGTCACCGTTGCGGTAACGGTATAGGAAACGGGATCGCCGACGCTGATCGTGCCCGGTTCCGCTTTCTTCTCGAGAATCGCTGCGGCCCGCTTACCGGTCACGGCGACGTCGTGGCGGGTCGAATCTCCTGCCGCGTCGTCGGCTGATGTCTGCGCGCGGTTTTCCACGCTCTCGTTTTCTTCGGTCATCGTGGCGTCGTAGACGACGGTGAGCGTTTCCTCATCGGAGAGGTCGAGCCCTGTTTCCAAGGAGAATCCGACAATGCGGTCCTCGTCGTCGGTTTGGGGCGCGATGGACCTCGGCTCCGTTTCGGTTCCTTCGCCGTCGAGCAAGCGGATGCTGTCGATGTCGATTCTCGCGCAGGTAGCGTCTTCGAAGGAGTCGGAGAGGACGACGTTGTGAGCCGTTACGTCTTCTCGCGTTTGCGTGACGGAAAGCTCGTAGCGAGCGGTGTCGCCGATTTCGTAAGTTGCCTTGTCAGAGCGTTTCTGAATGCGGAGCTTCGCCCCCTTCACGGCGACGCTTTCGTCGTCGGTCGTTTTGGTGTTCGGCTCGTCGACCACGGCGAGGGCGGTGTTGTCGACGGTCTTGCCCGCAAGCGATGCGTCGGCGATGGCGACGGTGTAGTCGACGTACACGGCGGTTTCACCCGTGGCGCCCAGAGGGTTGTTACCGGAGGTTTCCTGCTCTTCGAAACTCCAGGTCGTTCGGGTGTCCGCATCGTTTACCAGGTTCTTGTGCGTCTCGATGATGAAGCTCGGCTTGTTCCTGTTCGTGCGGATATCGCACGACTCGGTGATGTCGTTGCCGTTCGAATCCCAGATCTTTATGCTGTCGCGTTGCAATTCGACTCCTTCGGTGTGCAGCAGGTCGGAGATGACGAGGTTGCGGCCGAGCGTTCCGGGCGTCTTGTTCGTCGCCTTGATGTGGTACGTGACGAAGTCGCCGACGGTGTACTGGGAAAGCGAGGCCGTTTTCTCGACGTCGAGCATTGGCTGGTTCACCCAAACAAGGGCGGTGTCGTCTTCCGAGAGCGCGTTGTCGGCGGTAACGGCGGCCGTGTTCTCGATTTCCCACCCGGCAACCGAATCCTCGGGGTAGCATCGATAGACGATCGTCACAGGGGTGTTAGCAGGCAAGTGGTTGATGGTGGCGGAAAACCCTGTCCCATCGGGGACGACGCTGCATGCTACGGCGCGCGTTTCCGTTTCGCCGTGCACGCGGTCGCTTCCTGCCGTCGGGTAGGCTACCGTATCGGGGACGCTGCTGATGTCGAGTGCGAGGTCGTCCGCATTCGTCTTCCCGATCTTCATCCCCTCGGGAAGGCTTGCGTCGCGTATCACGACGTTGTTCGCGATTGTGCCCTCCTTCGTGTTCTCGACTACGACCGTGTACTCGACGTAGCCGGCATCCACGTCGGACGCGCCCACGTAATGCTCGTAGTAGTCGGCGCTTTTTCGCACGTCGAGCTTCGCGGTGTTCGTCCAGACTTCGGCCGGGTCGTTTTCGTCCATGCAATTGTTGGCGTGGGCCGCCGAAAGGTTCACCTGCTCAACCCCGTTTCCTGACTGCAGGGCTATCGCCTGGTACGTGACGGTCAACGTGTCGCCGTAGTCGAACTTGTCGAGGGAATAGCTCCAGCGGTTCTCGTTGATGCTCGGCTCGGGCAGATTCTTGATACCCGTCGCCTGAACGGTTTCGGGGATAAGCTGCATGCCTTCGGGGAGGTTGTCGGAAAACACCGCCTCGCGGCACTGCGCGGTCTTCTCGGTCTGCGTGAAGACCGACGTGAACCCGATCACGTCGCCGACCTCGTATTCGTAGGCGTCGGCCGTCTTGTCGACGTGCCATTTCGGCGGGACGAGGCTCGTCTCGACCGAGTTGCTCAGGTACGCGCCGCTGCTGTTCACGTGGGCATATGCGCGGTTCGACACGGAAAGCGACCCGTCGGCGGGGTACTCGGTTAAAACGGCCTTGAAGACGAAGCGGTAATGCTCGCCCTGCATGCGCATGGACTGGGCGAGGTAGTCGCGCGCGAACTCGAACTTCACCGTGTTCTCGGTGGTTGCGGCGTCTCCGTGGCCTTCGTAGACGACTTCGCCCGCGCCCTCGATGAGCCTTCCCTCGTCGTCGGTGAGGTATCCTGACCCGTCGACGTAGCGCATTTCGCCAGGCAGGACGTCGACGATTTCGAAATCGGTGTACGAGTAACCATTTCTGCAGGTCACGCCCCGTTCGTGCACGGGAACGTCGACGGTGTAGGTGACGACGTCCCCTAAGGAGACGCCCTCGGTCTTGTCTGCCGTCTTCGTGAGCTTGAGCTTGCCGATGTCGGTGATGTCATCTTTGGGGTTCGGCACGGTGAGGAACTCGTTCGTCATGGCGAAGAAGGACTGCGCCGTCGAATCGATGCCCGTCCAGCTCGTCACGAACGTGAGCTCGCAGGGCGTACCGCGTCGCTGCCCCGTGGTGTCGAAATAGGCGCCCACGAGCCCGAGTTTGTACAACGGGTCGTTCGGGTCGGCGCTGATCGCGCCGTACGGGTCGTCGACGCCCCCGCATGGGTAGTTCGGCGAGGTGACGAGCCGTTTGTCGCTGTCGATCGAGAGAAAGTCGTTCTCCGCGACAACCTGCGCGAGCGTGACCGCGCCGCCGAACCCGAATTTCTGGCCGACGTCGAGGTCGATGCACGTTGCGTGCCCCTTTATCTCGTAAGGGTCGTTCGTGCCGGAATAGAAGAACTCGACGTTCACGACAAGGTCGGTGAGCCCCACCGTATAGAAGTTGAAGTTCTCGATGAGGGAACCCTGGCGCTGATAGTTGGCGTTCGCGAAAACGCCGGGTTGAAAAGTGTCGTAATCGATGCGCTCGTAGTACTCGTCCCACCCGGTTGCCCCGTTCGACATGATGGGCTCGACGTAGTTCCAGTCGGTGAGCGTGACGACGGCGTCGACGACGTCGCCTTTGTGCGTGGCCCCGGTGTAGCGGAGCGCGAAACTCCCCTTCGGGGTCGATCTGCCGATGCGCGCCGCGAACCCCGGATCGCCGGGTTGCGCGAGCTCATCGTAGTCGCGCGGGTAGAACTGCGCGATGTTCGACTCCTCGCTGAACCCCTTGACGACGTGGACGTCAGTGAAGTTGATTCCCCAATTGAACCCCTCCGGGGTGAAGGCGTCTTCGGGGATGTACTCGATGGCTGCGCTGCCGTTTGCGGCGGCGTCTGCCTGCGCGAACGTGCAGGCGGGAACGATGCCGATTGCGAGTAGCGCGGCCAACGCGATCCGGGCGATTTTCGTCTTGAGGGAAGGTGTGTTCATGCCTGACGCGCGTGTGCTTTCCATGTCAAGCCTCCTTCCCGGGGGTAATGCGTGCCAATGGTTTCCATGTGGGCTCCTTTCTCGATCGTTTAGCTCGCGGGCAAAGGGTCCCGCGCAGGGGCTCAAACGCTACCTATGGGGTTTGGCGGGGAAGGGCGCGCGATGCGCCTGTGTGCGCGTCGGGTTTTCAAGCGGGACGCCCGGCGAAAGCGCCCAAGGGTCGACGGATTCCAACGCGCTTCCAACGGGAATTCGACACGATTGTCCGAAGGAGCCCTGGACAACCCCAAGGTTTTCCACTGTCCGTTCCATGCGTCCGGGAGCGGCGCCTCTTGGCAACGGCATGGCAACGGCGCGGTGCTCACGTTGTAGGTTTTTCCCGAATAGGCGGGGGCGAAGCGGCTCTTTTCCTATACTGGGGCTGGCTTTTACGTTCGAACCCTGCGGCCTTGAGGCGCCGTTTTCCCTTGAAGGAGCTGCCTTGCTGGATATCGTCCTGATGATCGTGTACGTATCGATCGCCCTGGGCTTTTTAGTGCTCATCCACGAAGGGGGGCACTATTTGGCGGCGCGGGCGTTTGGCGTCCGCGTGACCGAGTTCATGATCGGGTTCCCCGGGCCGGGAATCGGCTTTACCCGCGCCGGCACGCGCTTCGGCATAACCATCGTCCCTTTGGGCGGATACGCGAAGGTGTGCGGCATGGAACCGGGCGAGATGAGCCCCCATTTGGAGCCGGTGCTCGCAGCTCTCTACCGTCGGGGCACGGCGAATATGGAAGACATCGCGAGCGACTGCCGCATAAGCAACGACGAGGCGCTCGAAGCCCTCGATGAGCTGGTTGAATGGGGAAGCGCCACCGCCCCGACCAAGAAAGACGAGTTCAACACGTACCGCGCCGCCGCGTATCGCCCGACGAAGAAGGAACTCAAGGCCGCTGAGGAGGCGGGAGACCCGGCGCCCTTGTCTTACGAGCTCGGCCAGCCGCGCCTGGTCGACGATGCGCACGGGCTGTTCGAAAGCGAATAC
>CAKTSW010000029.1 GCA_934613165.1 uncultured Ellagibacter sp. | reverse complement strand
TCGAGAACCTCATCGAGCCCGGCCTCGACAAGTACCTGGCCACCGGCGAGATGGGCGACTACAACTACGAGTACCTGCTCAACTACACCAACGCGAGCTACCTGCTCGACCCCGACTTCGACTTCGACCCCGAAACGGGCCTGTACTCCGGCTGGGACGAGAAGACGAAGACTTACAGCAACCACAGCTGGCACTACCAGGTGGAAAGCGAAGAGCAGTGGGACACCTCCGCTTCGGGCGACTACGCCTGGGCGGTCAAGGCCGGCGTGCCCGAATTCACCACGCCGACGCTCCAGCATCCCAAGCGCGACATGACCCTGCAGGACCCGATGTGCGTGTTGCAGCAGGTTAAGAAGCACTATGAGCGCTACACCCTCGAGGCTGTGTCCGAAATCTGCGGCATGGACACCGAAACCCTCGAGCTCGTGTACAAGACCTACGGCTCCACCGCCAAGCCCGGCAAGGCCGGCATGGTGCTCTACGCCCTGGGTCAGACGCAGCACTCCTACGGCGCTCAGAACACCCGCGCCATGTGCGTTATGCAGCTGCTCCTGGGCAACATCGGCGTGCCCGGCGGCGGCGTGAACGCCCTTCGCGGCGAGCCCAACGTTCAGGGCGCAACCGACATGGGCATGATGGTGAACGAGCACCCCGCGTACCTGAAGTGGGCGAACACCACCGACCGCGCAAGCCTGCGCAAGTGGATCGAGTCCCAGACGTATTCGGCCGGCTACTACACCAACAAGCCGAAGTTCATCGTGTCCTCGCTCAAGGAATGGTTCGGCGAGAACGCCACGGTCGACAACGACTACGGCTACGACTGGTGGCCGAAGGTTCCGTCTGAAAAGGGCGCGACCGACTACACCCACATCTCCACGTTCGAGCTCATGCAGCAGGGCGTCATCAAGGGCTACTTCAACTGGGGCATGAACCCGTGCCACTCGGCCCCGAACGCCGGCAACGTGCGCCGCTCGATGGCGAACCTCGACTGGCTCGTCGTCGCCGACCAGGTCGCGACCGAGTCCGCCACGTTCTGGAAGGCCCCGGACATGAACCCGGCCGACATCCAGACCACGGTGTACTTCCTCCCCTGCGCGCTCATCTACGAGAAGCCGGGCATCATCCTGAACTCCGGTCGTTGGCTGCAGTACCGCTACAAGGCCGTCGACCCGTGGGAAGAGGCGAAGCCCGACTACGAGATGTGCGACCTTCTGTGGACGGAAATCTGCCGCCTGTACAAGGAAGAGGGCGGCGCGAACCCCGACCCTATCCTCAAGACCAAGTGGGACTACTACGTGAACGGCAAGATCGACCCGCGCCCCGTGGCTTGGGCCCTGAACGGCTACCGCACGGCGAACTCCGACTTCAACGCCGGCAAGGTCGACCTGCTCAAGGGCTACTCCGAGCTCGGCGCCGACGGTTCGACCGCCTGCGCGATGTGGATCTACTCGGGCTTCTGGAACAACAACGACGCCCCGCTCGATGCGGCTCAGCAGCCCATCGGCCGTCGCGACAACAACGACAAGTCGGGCCTGGGCCTGAACTCCAACTGGGCGTTCAGCTGGCCTTCCAACCGCCGTATCCTGTACAACCGCAACTCCTGCGACACGAACGGCAAGCCGTGGAACCCCGACAAGAAGCTCATGGAGTGGACCGGCACCGATTGGGATCTGGTCGACCAGGGCGACTTCGTCACCGCCAAGAACGGCAAGCCCCTGCCGCCGAACAACAACACGTTCTTCATGCTGTGGGAGCAGAACGCGCGTCTGGAATCCTACGGTATGGAAGACGGCCCGTTGCCTGAGCACTACGAGCCGTTCGAGAGCCCGTTCGAGAACTCCCTGAACGGTTCCCAGAACAACCCGATGATCAAGTTCACCGAGTACAAGTCCACGGCGCACGCCGACGCTGACGAGTACCCGATCATCGGCACCACCTATTCCGTCACCGAGCATTGGCAGACCGGCGGTCAGTCCCGTATGTGCCCCGCGCTCATCGAGGCCATGCCGTCGCAGTTCTGCGAGATGTCCGAAGAGCTCGCCGCAGAGAAGGGCATCAAGTCCGGCGACAAGGTGCGCGTGTGGAACAAGCGCGGTTCGGTCGTGGTCGACGCCTTCGTCACCAAGCGCTTGAAGCCGTTCACCATCCACGGCAAGACCCAGCACCAGGTGGGCCTCACGCACCATTACAGCTGGTCCGGCGTGTTCGGAACCGGCGACACCGTAAACGACCTGACCCCGAACGTCGGCGACCCGAACACCATGGTGCCCGAGTACAAGGCGTTCCTCGTCAACATCGAGAAAGCATAAGGAGGGGGTAAGACATGACTGAAATGGCTATTCTTTACGACACCTCCCTGTGCACGAACTGCAAGGGCTGTCAGGTCGCCTGCAAGGTGTGGAACAACCTGCCGTCCCCGACGGGCCTGAACGAGAACAAGTTCTCCGGCTCTCTGCAGAACCCGCCCGACCTGAACGGCAATACGCGTCTCATCCAGACGTTCCAGGAGCGCGAAGCCGTGCGCGGCCAGAAGCCGATCGATTGGATCTTCAATCGCCGCTCTTGCCAGCACTGCACCGAGTCCCCCTGCGCCACCGTGTGCCCTGCCGGGTGCATCACGCGCGACGAGGAAACGGGCTTCGTTCACACCGACGACGCGAAGTGCATCGGCTGCCATTATTGCGAAGGTGTGTGCCCGTTCGACGTGCCGCGCTACCGCACTGAGGGCATGCGCGACTACGTGAACAAGTGCACCGGCTGCCCCGACCGCGTGGCTCAGGGCATGGACCCGGCGTGCGTGTCCACTTGCCAGCCGAACGCCCTGCGCTTCGGCCCGCGCGACGAGATGATCGACCTCGCCCATGAGCGCCTCGAAATCTTGAAGGCTCGCGGCTACGAGGACGCCGAGATCTACGGCGAGAAGGAAATGGGCGGCCTGCACGTCATCTCCGTGCTGAAGTACGGCCGCGAGGCCACCGGCCTGCCCGAGAACCCGTCCGCCCCGGCGACGGTCGGCATGACCCAGGTCATGAAGCCGATCACCGGCGTGGTCACCGGCCTTACGGTTGTGGGCCTGGGCATGATGTTCGCCCTCGGCGCCGGCTACAAGCGCGACAAGCTCGTGTACAACCCCGAGACGGAAGACACCGTGTCGGTCATCACGGGCGACGTCGTCCAGCACGGCGACCCGCAAGACACCAAGTCCGTCAAGGAGCACATCTTCGAGAACCGCCCGCTTGGCCTTGTCGGCCTCGACAAGGACGGCAACATCAAGTTCGGCAAAGAGTCGAAGGAAGAAGGAGGCAGCAATGAGTAACGAAGCAGTGAACGTATCTGCAGAACAGCTTGCTGCTGACAAGAAATTCCTCGAGGAGCGCGAAGAGCGTGGCACCGAGAAGTACATCAAGCGCCACTCCTTGCAGGCTCGCGTGACGCACGGCGTTGCGGCCATCTCCTGCATCCTTCTGTGCATCAGCGGCTGCTTCGTGTTCATCCCGCCGCTGACCCAGGCTGTGGGTTCCGACGTGGTGTTCGTGTGTCGCATGATCCACCGCGTGTGCGGCGTGTTGTTCATCGTCATCCCGCTGTTCAGCGCTATCGCATCGCCCAAGGGCGTCGTCCATATCGTGAAGAACCTGTTCCATTCTTGGGACAGCGACGACAAGAAGTGGATGGCTCTGTTTTTCCCGTATCTGTTTCTCGCCAAGTGGGTTCACATGCCCGACCAGGGCGAAGTGAAGTCCGGCCAGCGTTTCGCCGACGGCATGCTGTGGCTGTTCGGCCTGCTCATGGCCGTAACCGGCTTCGTGCTTTTGCTCGGTGAGCTGGGCTTGGCGCTCGGCACGACGGTGCACGGCGTCATGCTCTTCCTGCATGATCTCGGCTTCCTGATGATCGCGGTCTTTGGCATGGCCCACATCTTCCTGGGTGCGGGCATCTTCCAGCCGTACCGCGGCACGCACAAGGTCATGTTCGGCGACGGCACCGTTTCCGAGTCCGACGCCCTGTATCACTGGGGTCACTGGGCTCGCGAGGAGGTTGCCTCCGGCAAGAACATCGTCGAGAAGCCCGCTCAGAAGTAGAGCGCGTTCATCGGCTGTTCGAAGCGGGGCCTGAAGGGAAACCCTTCGGGCCCCGCTGCCCGTTTATTTCCTTGCCCGCCGGCAAGCGGCCCTGCAGTCCTGCTGGCGGCGGGCAGAGAAATGACGCAGTGCGAGAAAGGCATTCCCATGAACATTCGTGCAGCAAAGAAAGCGGCCGACTACTACGAGAAGACGCTCGATACGCAGGACGTTGCGCGCATCGACTTCTTCATGAAGCTGTGGCTCGCCCTTGACGAGGCCGACGCCGCAGGCGATTTCGCGGATTCCTACGAAGCCCCCGACGCGGAAACCGTCCGCGCGCTTTCCGACGAGGCGCGCCCGGTGCTCGACGCCGCGCCGGCCAAGATCGACGCGCAGGCCCTTTCGCGTGCCGTCTGCGCCACGTGCGCGCGCGCTTCCGAGCTCGATGGCTTCGACGCCGAGACGGCCGAGGCCCTAACGCGCGCCAACTGGGACGACATCATCGCCCAGAGCCCCATCGACATGGCGGGCAAGAACCCGGCGGCCTACCTGGAGGCGCTCATGGGCGAACTTCAGAACGCCGGCATGGCCGAGCAGCAGGCCTACCTCGGTGCGCTGTTCGTCTCGCTCGCCCTGCGCGCGCAGCTTGAAGGCCCGGCGGCCGCGATCGCGAAGGCGCGCAAGAAGGCGAAGGTGTTCTTCGACCACCAGCGCACCTGCCCGGTGTGCGGGTCGGAGGCGGCGGTCGCCAACGTGGGCGAAGGCGGTTCCGGCGACGGGCGCAACAAGCAGCTGTGGTGCCCGCAATGCGCGACGGTGTGGGAATTCGACCGCGTCCGTTGCCCGCGCTGCGGCACGCGCAACCAGGCGCACCTGCATTACTACAACATCGAGGGCGACGAGGCGCACCGCATCGGCACGTGCGACGAGTGCGGCGGCTACATGCGCACGCGCTTCTCGGGCGAAGGCGACGCTGCTCCCCTTTCCTACGAGGTGGAAGACGTGGTCATGGCGCGCCTCGACGCCATCGCCGCCGACCCCTCGTTTGCGGGTGGAGCCGTCGAATAGCCGCATCTCGGCGGTAAGGTGCCTCGTTTTACGGTATAGTCTTCCTACCATATTCTTACAAACGCGAAGGAGCCGCTTCGAAAACGCTGCACGGACATCGCTTGATCGCAGCCGTTTTCGTTGCGGCTCTTCTTGTTATGTGCGCTCTCGGCTCGCGCGCGGTGGTCGGGTTCGCCGACGAGGCCCAGGATTCTTCTTCCGCGGAAACTCTGACGACCGTTCGCGTAGGGTACTATGAATCGCGCAACTTCCTCGCGGGGGCTTCCGACGGCGACACGAAGCGCGGCTACGGCTACGAATACCTGCAACGCGCCGCGTCGTACGCCGGGTGGCGCTTCGAATACGTCTACGGCACCTGGGACGAGCTGTACGACCAGCTCGCACGCGGGGAAATCGACATGCTGCCCGGCGTTTCGTGCACCGACGAGCACGCGCGCGAGGTGCTGTTCCCCTCGACGAGCATGCTCAACGAAACCTATTACGTGTACCGGTCGACCTTCGACGGATCGATCACTGAAACCGACTCTTCGACGCTTACCGGCAAGCGCATCGGCGTGGTTAAGAACACCAATTCCGAGCGGAACTTCGCCGAGTGGCTTGCGAAGGAAGGATGCGAGCCCGTCGTCGTTCCCTATTCGTCGGCGAGCGAGATGAGGGAGGCCTTCGACTCGGGCGCGATCGAAGGGTTCGTGAGCTCGGACAACGTGGCCTACGCCATCGAGGGCGCCATTCCTGCCTTGATCGTCGGGCGCGAGCCGTATTACCTTGCCGTGGCTCCCGGGAAAGAAGCGCTGCTCGAAAAGCTCAACGACGTGCAGTCCATCATGTACAGCCAGGACCGCGCCTTCCTCGACGAGCTGCAGATCCGCTACGCCGCAGACAGCTCGGCGAGCGCGTATCTCTCCTCGGCCGAAACCGAGTGGATCGAAACCCATCCGTCGCTTACGGTGGGGTATCTGAACGACTACCTTCCGTACTGCGACACCGGGTCAGACGGCAACGCGACGGGGCTTATGGTCGACGTGCTCGCCGCGATGTTCGACAGCCTGCCCGTTTCATGGACGCCGACCATATCGTATCGCGCTTTCGATGACCAAGGCGACCTGTTCGCGGCCCTGAAGGCGGGGGAAATCGACGTCGCCTTCCCCGTGGGCGGTGAAACGTGGTATGCGGAAAGCAACGGCTTCTTGCGAAGCTCGGCGGTGACGTCGCCGGCGATGGAGCTTGTCTACAAGGGCAGCGCCTCTTTCGACGATGCGGTGAAGACCGTGGCGGTGAACAGGCATAACCTTTTGCAGCAGAACTACACGTCGATGTACTTCCCCGATGCCGAGATCGTCGAGTGCTCATCGATCGGCGATTGCCTTGCCGCGGTTCGGGAAGGCCGCGCGGGCGCCACCGTCGTGAACGGCTTGCGGGCGAGCGCGCTTCTCAATTCGGAGGCCGACCTCGTGTCGGTGCAGCTGCCCGATTCCGACGATCGCTGCTTCGGCGTGATGACGGGCAACGGCGTGCTGCTACAGATTCTGAACCGCGGGCTTGGAATCGTCGGGGAAAACTACGGCATGAACGTCTCGTATCGCTACACCGAAGGGCTGTTCACGTACAGCATCTTCGATTTCGTGCGCGACAACTGGCAGGTTCTCGTAGCGATAGCGGTGGTTATCGCAGTGGCGGTAGCTGTTCTCGTGGCGCTCAGGTTCCGCAAGATGCGGCGCGAGAAAGAACGCGAAGCCGAGCAGAACCGCTTGCTCGAACAGGCGCTCGACCAGGCAGAACGCGCGATCGAGGCGAAAGACGTGCTGCTCGGCAACCTTTCGCACGACATCCGCACGCCCCTAAACGGCATCCTGGGCGTGATGGACGTGAACGCTTCCTGCGAAGACGAGGCCGTGGTGAAGGAAAACATCGCGAAGGCGCGTGCCGCCGCGCGTCAGCTTCTGTGCCTGGTCGACGACTTGCTGGAAATGAGCAAGCTTAAGAGCGGGGACGTCGAAATCGCTTCGGAGCCTTTCGATATCGCGGACGTGATGGCCGACGTGCTTTCGGGCGTGAAGTCCCAGGCGAAGGAAGCCGGCGTGACGATCGTTTGCAAGGATTCCCAGAAGCGCGGGTGCGACGACGACGCGCCGTGCCGCGCTCTCGAGGCTCTTCGCGGGGTGCGCGTCGTCGGCAGCCCGACGTATGTGCGGCAAGTGCTCACCAACGTGTTCGACAACGCGGTGCGCTACAACAAGCAAGGCGGCAGCGTGGTGTGGGACGCGTCGGTCGAGCTGGCGGAAGACGGCAAGGCGTGGTTCGCCTGCTCGGTCTCCGACACCGGCCAGGGCATGGACCCGGAAGCGCAAAACCACCTGTTCGAGCCGTTCTACCAGGGCGAAAAGGGCGCGCGCTCCATTTACCCGGGGTCGGGTCTCGGCATGGCGATCGCAAGCTCGCTCGTCGAACTCATGGGCGGTTCGATCGACGTGCAAAGCGCTTCCGGCGAAGGCACGACGATCTCGCTGCGCGTTCCCTTTGGCTTCGCCGAGCGCGCCTGCCCGCTTTCCGAAACCGGCCAGGCGCAAAGCATCGCGGGCATGCGGATCCTTCTTGTGGAGGACAACGACCTGAACCTGGAAATCACGCAGTGCGTGCTTGAACGCGAAGGGGCCGAAGTCGAGCTCGCCCGCAACGGGGAGCAGGCGGTGCGCGCGTTCGAGGCGTCGCCCGTCGGGTCGATCGACGCGGTGGTGATGGACATCATGATGCCCGTGATGGACGGCTACGAGGCGACGCGGGCCATCCGTGCGCTCGACCGCGCCGACGCCGCCACGGTGCCGATCATCGCCATAACCGCGAACGTTTTCGACGACGACCGCGCCCGCGCGCTTGCAGCGGGGATGAACGAGCACCTGCCAAAACCGCTCGACCCGGATTGCCTGGTCGCAGCCTTGAACAAACTGCGCGCGTAGCGCTTACTCGAAAGTGGGGAATACATGGGAAAACGAGGGCTCGTATTCGCTCTCGCGGTGATCGCCGTCGCTTCGGCCCTGCTTGTCGGGTGCTCTCGGCCCGGTGAGCAGGCTACCGCCGACGCGAACGACGACTTGGCCTCGGTCATCGTCGGCGTCGACATGTACCCGCCGTACGTGTCGACCGGCGAAAGCGGCGAGCTCGTCGGCATCGACGTCGATATCCTCACCGAGGCGTTCGGGCGCATCGGGTACAAGCCGACGTTCCAGGTCGTCGACTGGGAAAGGAAGACCGAGCTGCTCTCCGCTGGCGAAATCGACTGCATCGCCTCGTGCTACACGATGACGGGGCGCGAAGGCGAGTACCGTTGGGCCGGTCCTTACCTGAAGAGCCGCCAGGTCGTCGCCGTCGACCCGACGAGCGACATCTACACGCTTGCGGATTTGGAAGACAAGGTCGTCGCCGTGCAGTCGACCACCCTACCCGAAAGCATTATCCTTGATCGAACGAACCCGGACGTTCCCAAGGTGAAGAGCGTCTTCACCTTCACCAGCAACGCATATCTGAACCCGGCCCTCGTCAAAGGGTACGTGGACGCCATCGCCGCGCACGAGACCTCGATTCTCACCTACGAGGAGGACTACAACGTCGAGTACCGCATTCTCGGGGAATCGCTGCTCGACGTGGGAGTGGGCATCGCGTTCGACAAGAACGACGGGCGCGGCATAGCCGAGGCGCTCGACGACGCCTTGTCCGACATGCTTTCCGACGGCACGATGGCCGACATCCTGGGGTACTACTTCGATGACCCGTCGCCCTTCCTCGATATGGAGAGGATCGATGGCTAAAACAAGTTTCGTGAACAGGCATTTCTGGTCGATCGTCGCGGTAATCGGCATCGCCATCGCGATTATCGTGGGGTCGATCGCGTTCTTTTCCTCGCGCGCGCAGACCGAAAGCAGCGCGCGAAGCACGATCGAGTACGTGAAAACGCAAAGCCTCACCTTCGATTCGTTCAACGACGCGTCCACCATGAAGAGCCTTGTCCGGTTGACGGAGAACGCGAGCACCCTTGCGCGCGATATCCAGAACGCGGGTAGGACGATTGACGAGGGTTTTCTCGCCGAATGCGCGAGCAATCTGCGCCTTACCGCGGCGATCGTCCTCGACCCCGAGGGGAACCTGCTGTGCCAGCATACAAGTGACGGGGTCGGGTACGATGACCTGCGCGAAACGCTTATCAACGAGGCGGTGCTCGACGTGTCCGTCTATTCGGCGAAGGTGTATTCGGCGCGCGTCGATTTGGACGACGGGTCGTACGTCGACATCGGGTGCGCTTCCCGAACCGACGCGCCGGGCGTCGTCGTGTCGGTCTACCACACGAAGCTCGCGTTCGCCAACCGCTATCAGCTGACCGAACAGAGCCTGCTCGACGGGTACCAGCCGGCGTACAACGGCGCGATTGTCATCGAGAAGGACGGCTCGATCGTCGCGGCAAGCGCGAACAGCCTGCAGTCGGGCATTTCGGGGTCGTCCGCTTCGAGCCACGATGCGGTCGTCGAGGCGATCAAAAACCAGTGCGACGCGGGCGAACTCGGCTACGTTTCCACGGAGTCGGGTTCTTACTTCGCCTTGTTCGACAAGGCGCGCGACTACTACGTGTACACCTATTCCCGCACCGCGAAGACCGTTCACTCCGTAGGCATGAACGTCGTCATCGCCCTGGGGGTCTATCTGCTCGTCGTCGCGATGTTCGCCCTGCTACGTCGCAGCTCGGAACGCCGATACCTCAACAGCCTCGTTCAGCGCGAGCGAGACTACAGCGAGCAGCTCGAACAGGCGGCGCGCGAGGCCCGCAGCGCGAACACCGCGAAGACGGAATTCCTCCAACGCATGAGCCACGACATCCGCACGCCCATCAACGGCATCCGCGGCATGGTGGAAATAGGGAACGCCTTCGCCGACGATGCGAAGAAGCAGGCCGAGTGCCGCGAGAAGATATGGACGGCATCGGGGCTTCTGCTCGATTTGGTGAACGAGGTGCTCGACACGAGCAAGCTCTAAAACGGCGAGGTCGTGCTCGAGATGCGTCCGATCAACCTCGTCGACTTG
>CAKTSW010000028.1 GCA_934613165.1 uncultured Ellagibacter sp. | reverse complement strand
GCCTTGCCCGCGATGGAATAGCTCGGCTTGATGTTGGCGAGGTAAGGGCCTTTCGCGGGGCGCTTCACCACGACTTTGCGCGGGTTGGCCCTGATGGCGGCAAGGAGCATTTCCTCCTCGTTCGAGCAGGGCTTTTCCAGGTGATGGATCAGCTGGAACTTCTTCTTGACCGCCGCGCTCTTGCGCCGCTCGGGAAACATCGGGTCGAGGTAGATCACGTCGGGGGCGTGCGTGCCGAAGGCGGGGCTGGGCGCTTGCTCGTCCGTGGCGGCCGCCGAATCGGTCGTGTCGGCGCCTTCGCTTGTGCGCTCGCCGGTTTCCGCGAGCGCCGCCATGACGCGCACGCTGTCTTCTTCGAAAAGCTCCATCCGGCACGCGATACCTGCAAGCGACGGGTCCGCCTTCGCGCGCGCAAGCGCGTCGCGCAGAAGCGCTGCGATCGCGGGGTCGGATTCGTACATGCGCACCTGAAACCCTGCGGCGGCAAGCAGAAACGAGTCCTCGCCGAGACCCGCCGTGGCGTCGACGGCGACGGGGCTTGCCGTTCCCTTCACCTTCGCCGCGCGCACCAGAAGCTCGCGTTCGAGCTTGCCGGGGCGCACCCGCGAAAGCATTCGGGCGAAGTCGCCGCGGACCTCCATGCCGTCGCCCGTAAGCGTCAAGCCTTCCGGGCGCCTGACAAGCTCGACGCGCGCCGCCGCGCTGCCGTCTGGCGTGGTTTCCCGAGCCTTCACCGCACTCCCTTCCGTTTTCGCGCAAGGCCGCCTCGCGCATGCTGCCCCTCATTGTACCCAACCGGGATCGCTGTGGCAGAATCCGCTGCGCCTCTGGTGACTTTTCGGGGGTTGTGCGAAACGAAGCGCGGCCGATAAGCCCATTCCGCTTGCGATGCGGCATGTCTCGAAGCGTTTCCTCAGGTCGGAGAATTCGACGACGCGGTTGGATTCTCACTCAAGGCCCGCCCGTATCGCACAACCCCCGAAAAGTCACCAGTGGGCCCTCCCGTTCTGCCACGGGGACCGGTTCGGGGCGCCTTTCGCGCACCCCGCGTCTGCGAAGAGCGACCGCAAAGGGCAATCCTTTCCGCGCGGCGTTCCTGTGCGAGTACAATAGGCGACAGCGAAAGCGCGAAGCGCCCGATCCCACCTGTCAAGGAGGAATACCCATGGATGCAACCGAGAAGCGCTATCTCGAGCTTCTTTCCCGCTCGTTTCCCACCGTGGCCGCCGCGTCGGCCGAGATCATCAATCTGTCGGCCATTCTGAACCTGCCGAAGGCGACCGAGTTCTTCGCGTCCGACATACACGGCGAATACGAGGCGTTCTCGCACATCCTGCGCAACGGGTCGGGATCCATCCGCCTGAAGATCGACGACGTGTTCGGCGACACGCTGCCCGAAAGCGAGAAGCGTGCGCTCGCCACGCTCATCTACTACCCGCGTGAGAAGGCGAAGTTCACGTTGTCCCAGGTAGACGACGCCGCGGCCTGGTACGCCGTCACCGTGCCGCGGTTGGTTGAGGTATGCAAGCGCGCCGCGCGCAAGTACACGCGCTCGAAGGTGCGCCGCGCCCTGCCGCCCGAGTTCGCCTACATCATAGAAGAGCTGCTTACCGAGGACCGTCACGGAGTCGATAAGGACGCTTACTATTCAGCGATCATCGACGCGGCTGTGCGCACGGGGCGTGGCATCGCGCTCATAGAGGCCCTGTCCACGATGATCCAGCGGCTCGCCGTGGACAAGCTCCACATCATCGGCGACATTTACGACCGCGGCCCCGCGCCGCACACCATCATGGACACGCTCATGAATTACCACTCGGTCGACATCCAGTGGGGCAACCACGATATCGTGTGGATGGGCGCGTCGCTCGGGCAGCGCGGTTGCATCGCGCACGTGGTGCGCAACTGCGCGCGTTACGGCAACCTGTCCATCCTGGAAGACGCTTACGGCATCAACATTCTGCCGCTCGCCACGTTCGCCACGAGCGCCTACGCCGACGACCCGTGCGTCGCCTTCGGCCTGAAGGGTAACCCCGACCTTCCGCCCGCCGAGCTCGAGATGAGCGTGAAGATCCAGAAGGCCATGGCGATCATCCAGTTCAAGGTGGAGGGCAAGCTCATCGACGACAACCCGGCGTTCGGACTTTCCGACCGCAAGCTCCTCGACAAGATCGACTACGAGCGCGGCACCGTCATGCTCGACGGCGTGGAGTACGAGCTCACCGACAAAATCTTCCCGACGATCGACCCGGCCGATCCGTACCGTCTGACGCCCGAGGAAGAGGAGGTCATGGACCGCCTCGTCGCCGCGTTCACCGGCTGCGAGAAGCTCCGCCGCCACATGCATTTCTTCCTGGAGGCGGGAAGCCTCTACAAGGTGCACAACGGCAACCTCCTGTTCCACGCCTGCGTGCCGCTCAACCCCGACGGCACCCTGAAGGAAGTGGAGGTGTACGGGCGCACGTTTAAGGGCCGCGCGCTCTACGACGAGATGGAGCGCTACGTGCGCGCGGCGTTCTTCAGCCACGACGCCGAGGAGCGCCGCCGCGGCCGCGACCTTCTGTGGTACCTGTGGCTCGGGCAGGGCTCGCCTCTGTTCGCGAAGAGCAAGATGGCCACGTTCGAGCTGTACCTCATCGCCGACAAGGCCGCGCGCAAGGAGGTGAAGAACCCCTTCTACACCCTGATCGACGACGAAGAGGTGGTGGCGCGGATCTTCCGCGACTTCGGGCTCGACCCGGAGACGTCGCACATCATCTGCGGGCACGTGCCGGTGAAGGTGAAGGACGGTGAGGACCCGGTGAAGTGCGGCGGGAAGGTCATCATGATCGACGGCGGCTTCGCGAAGGCCTACCAGCCCACCACGGGGATTGCCGGCTACACGCTCATCTCGAACTCGTACGGCTTCATCCTGGCGGCGCACGAGCCGCTCGACTCGACGCGCGCGGCGATCGAGAACGAGCTCGACATCCACTCGTCGCGCCATATGGTGGAATCGGTGCCGCGGCGCACGCGCGTGGCCGACACCGACACGGGGGTCGAGCTCAAGCGCGAGATCGCCGACTTGGAACGGCTGCTCGAGGCCTACCGCATGGGCGAGATCCCCGAAGCGGGCGGAACGGACATGAAGCTTCGCCAGTAGCGCTCGTGCGCGGGGCCGCCCCGTCCGCTCGCGATGAGGTGCGCTTGGGCGGGTTCGAACGCTCGAATGGTACCGTCGACGTTACAATTCGGGCAGGAATAGATTCGCAAGGAGCACGACGATGGACGGCACAATGGCACAACCCCCAATCGAAACCTACCTCGACAACGCGGCGACGACGCGCACGCGGCCCGAGGCCATCGAGCGCATGAACGAGGTCATGCGCGACGCATGGGGCAACCCTTCGTCCGTCCATGAGGCGGGCAAGCGCGCGAAGGCCGTGCTTGAGGATTCCCGCGCCATCGTGGCCCGCGCGCTCGGCGTGGACGCGCACGAGGTCTTCTTCACGTCGGGCGCCACCGAGTCGAACAACCTGGCGGTTCGCGGCACCTGCTCGGCGCACCGCGACGCCCCGGGGCAGATCGTCACGTCCACGCTCGAGCACGCATCTGTCACGCGCAGCGTGCGCGGCATGCGCCGCGAGGGCGGGTGGAAGGTTTCCTATATCGACGCCATCGGCGGGAAGCTCAACCTCGACCAGCTGAAACGCGTGCTCGACGGCGTGCCGACCACGCTCATCACCATCATGAACGTGCAGAACGAGGTGGGTTACGTCTTCCCCTCGGCCGAAATCGGGCGCATCCGCGACGAGCTTGCCCCGGACGCGGTCTACCACGTCGACGCGACGCAGGCGTTCTGCAAGCTTCCCGTGAACCCGCGCGAATGGCGTGCCGACCTCGTCTCCGTGGCGTCCCACAAGATCGGCGGCCCGCGCGGCATCGGCGCGCTCTATGTTCGCGAGGGGCTCAAGATGCACACGAACGCCTTCGGCGGCGGGCAGGAGGGAGGCTTGCGGTCGGGCACCGAGCCGGTGTTTCTGGCGGCGGGGTTCGCGCGCGCGATCGAGCTTGCGATGCGGGAACGCGAGCAGACGTTTTCCCACGTGGAGGCCCTGAACGCCCGTCTGCGGGAAAAGCTCGCCCGCGCCGTTCCCGACGCGATCGTGAACTCGCCTGCCACAGCGTCGCCCTTCATCGTGAGCGTGAGCGTGCCCGGCGTGCGCAACGCGAAGTCGGTCGCGTACTTAAGCGATCGGGGCGTCTACGTGTCGCGCGCCTCGGCGTGCGAGTCGAACCACGAGCACGTCGCGGCCGGTACCTGGCGCAAGAAGCACCCGCTGTCGCTCCAGGCGGCGGGCATTCCCTTGAAGCAGGGCAACACGACGCTGCGCGTGAGCTTTTGCGCGTCGACGACCGAAGCCGACGTCGACCGGTTCGCAGACGTGCTCGCCGCCTGCGTGAAAGAAGTCCGTGCAGGGGAGTAACGCGCCCGCGTTCCCGCGGGGGGGTCAACACCCGTTTCCCGGACGTGTTTTCGGCACGCACCCCCCCAAACGGATACCCGCCATCACCATCTATGGCGCTTGTCGCCAGCGAGCTGCTCGGCTACATTCCTGCCGTCGTCCAGGCCAATGAGATGGGCTTCTAAGACGGCCTGAGCGTATGCGGTGATCAGATCGTAATAACCTTCGGGAGCGCATTCGTGTATGCTCTGTCCCAATTTGTCGATCCACGAGAGCGGTCTTTCGCGAATGAAGCAGGCGATGTCATGCTCGGAGGCAAACGCCTCACCTGTCCCGTTTTTTCGACATATCTCGCATAGATACAGAAGCTCGATGCCGATGCGATCCTCGTATTGATGATTCTCGTTGACTACGGCAAGCCCGGCCCCTTGAAGCTCTTGGCGCATGGCGACGGTGGCGGCTCCGAAGCCGACGCTCGAATTGCCTTGCGTATACAAAGTCTCCCAAGGCGGAGCTGCGGGCGACGGGGGTCCGACGAAGAGCTTCGTATACTCTACGGCCACGGCGGTCGCCGCCTTCTCTCTCGATGCCGACGATTCCTTCTGCCGACGAGACCACTGCGCAAGATCGTCGAGGGCCTGCTTGCAGCGCTCGCTGCCAAAGTCCGGCATCGCGTCCCAAAAGGACGGGTCGAGCCCCACCTTCTCCGTGCGCGTCATAGGCAGAAGAAACGTGTTGCCCAGAAAGCCATAGGCCTTCGAGAAACACGTCCATTGGCTTTGATCCATAGCATTCTCCTTAGCGTTTCCTTCAGTGGGCGCGAACATATCGCGCAAAACGGCGTGGTCGGCGCCCGGATAGGCCATGGTCAGAACCTCGCAGCCGATGAAGTAGGCGTCTACGGCGATGCAGGTGCACAGGAGTCCGGCCAGGCTGGCGAAGAGCTTCTTGTCGGTCTTGAACTTGCCCGATTTGCCCAGGCCGGCGAGCGCCATGATCGGCAGTGCGAGCCCCGAGTCCATGGCCGAGGCCACGAAGATGGGGCCAAGATGGCGGTGAACTAACCCTCTTTGGCGATCTGCAAACCGAAGATCCAGGCCGTCACAGAATGCGCGAGGATGGCTACGGGCGGCGCGAAGCGGCTCACGACGGCCACCTCGTCGCCATCGACAAGGCCGCGCTCGGCCATGTCGATGGGGTTCATCTCCAGCATTGTCTTCGGTAGGGCGTCGGCCACGCCGATCTCCTCGTCGCATTCGAAGCGCGCGCTGATGGGAAGCACCAAGTCGGCGTGGTTCGTGGTGGCGATATTCACCACATCGGCAGCGCATACGAAATCGAGGGTCTTGAGCCATTCCTCCAGGCTGGTGAGGTCGGCGAAACGCGGTTGAAGATCGCCCCAGGTGATGAGCTCGTGAATGTCCGAATCCTCCATATAAGGCAGATCGAACATCGGCGTCTTCAGCTTGGTTGACTTCATGTCCTTGGGCAGCTCCCAAGCAGCCAGAAGGTCGCCGAAATCGTAGCCGGCGTTGTAGACGAGGCCATCGGCTCCGAGCACCTTGAAGGGGTTTGTCTCTGAGCCCTCGGCGGCTGCGCTGTTCGGCTCGATGACGCACACGCGCCCGTCGCGCACCGTGCATGACAGCGTGCAGTTTCCCCGACAGTGCGCCTGATGGTAGGTGTAGACGATCTTTTCATCCACTGCGACGTGGGCCTGAGCCGGTTCGAGCCACGCGCTTGCGTCGGTCATGCTTCCGGCGCCGACGATTGCTGCCCCGGCTACCGCCGCGCTTCCCTTAAGGAAGCTGCGCCGTGTAAACTACTTGCCCTTCTTCTCTCCTTTCCCTTCGAGGCTCTGTTCGCTCGAAATGGGTTCGATGGGAAAATGACGCCAAGCTGTTGGTCGGGGTGATATTTCTATATCGCTAAGTTGTTTCAAAAAATCGTCATATCCTCGATTGCTCGTCCCTTGATGATTTATAGTTACCGCATAAAGAACGGTATCTGTCCAGCGTGAGAGGCTGCGTTGTGTCGATTGGTGAAATAGAAGTTGCAAAAAATGATAGAACGACGTCGATGCATGCGCCCAATCCGAATCAGGAGGATTCGTTTCCGGTCCTTGTATTGGACGTGAAGAACGGGGTGAGCGTGCCCCCGAGGCTCGGATTCAAGAAGATGCACTGGCATGATGACCTCCAATTCATCGTTGTCACTCAGGGCGTCGTCTCGATAGACTGCGCCGGACGCCACTTCAGCTGTGCGAGAGGTCACGGGGCGCTGTTCAACTCAGGAGTGCCCCATCGCATCATCGGTGTCGCGGGTACTGAATACATGAGCTTCATATTTCCGGAGAAGCTGCTCGGTTTTTTCCCGGGAAGCGACATGGCTGCCTTCGGAGTAGCCCCATTCGTGGGCGCTCACGCCCAACCGATCATGCATTTCGACTTGTCGGCCAGCTGGCACCAGGAGGTACTCGACGAACTCGTCTGCGCCCGCAGCATTCTTATCGGCGGTCAAGCGTCCGGCGTTGAGCGGTACCGAGCCTGTGCGCACCTCCTTACGGCCTGGTCGGTTTACATACAAAACGTCGAGCAACGCATGCCTACGAAGGCCGAGCTTGCCACCGACGAGCGAATGAAGACATTCACCTGTTTCATCGATGAGAACTATGGGCGCGATATCAGCTTGGAAGATATCGCACGTGCTGGCAACGTCAGCAAGGCGGAATGCGCGCGTTGCTTCAAGAAGATCATCCGGACGACTCCCCATGCATATTTGCTCAGCTATCGCATCAACAAGGCGGCGGAATTGATGCACGAAGGCGAGTTGAACGCGACCGCCATCGCCCGCATCGTTGGGTTCGGCAGTTCCAGCCATTTCTCCACCGCGTTCAAAAAAGCACTTGGTATGACTCCGAGGGAATACATGAACGAGGTGCGGCGACAATCCAGTAAGAGCTGATCTCACGGATTCGGATTTCAACCGCACAGACCGGCAAGCTTGAGCTTGCCGGTATTGAGGTGCGTCGCAGAGAGGTATGGCTAAGACAAATGCAATCACGCGATTTGGCTCAGAGAAGAAAGGGAGTTATAGCTGGCGCTTTAATCTATTTTTTCTGGAGCGTGTTCCCAATCTATTGGAAACTCTTGTCAAATGCCGATCCTGTTGAAGTCATCTGCCAGCGCATTAATTCGCTGGGTTGAGTGCCTTTTCTGCCATCGCTGCATAGAGTGGCCGATGCCGAAGCCAAATCCATTATCAAGCCGATGCACGATGCCATCGAAGGGTATCACTTCGACACGACAGGTCCCCTTGTAGCAGAAGGCGGCACGGTTCTGTGCCGTTGGCATGCCAACGGAAGGGTTGTGAAGGATTTCGGCGATTTCCCAGGCAATGGAGGCGTCGTCGATTTGCCCGGCGTGGCTATATACCGCATCAATGACGACGGTCTTATCGAAGAAGAGTTCACGGAAGAGGACAGCGCCAAGGTGTACATGCAGCTCGGCTTGTTAAGCCTGTAGATGCCACCTTGCTTCCGATAGATCTTTCTGAGCTAGGCAAAATATGCTTGTCGACAATCGGAGACCGAATGGCCTTTAACCTTCACGTGAGCCAGAACAGCTATCCCAGCAAGCGGAAATTTGACGATATTTTGAAAGTCCTCGAAGTTTTGTGAAAAGCATCGGAAGAGAGATAGGCCTATCATCGATGGAGCTTTAAATCACAGAGAAAGCGCGTGGGCAATGGAAGAGAGCACGGACATCAAGAAAAAGGACGGCGACAAGCTGGCAAACTACCTGACCAGCTTCGGGCACGTCTGCTCGGACATCAATCAGGGTGCCATATCTGCGGTGCTGCCGTTCCTCGTGGCGGCCTACGGCTACGACTACGCTTCCGTGGCCATGCTCGTGTTCGCGGCCAACGTGGCATCGGCGGTCATCCAGCCACTCTTCGGCGTCATCGGCGACAAGCACCCTTCACCTTGGCTCATGGCTGTGGGCGTGTTCTTGGCGGGCCTCGGCATGACGCTCATCGGGTTCGTGGACAGCTATTGGCTCATTTTGGCCTCGGCCATGCTCTCAGGAATAGGCGTTGCCATGTTCCATCCCGAGGGAGGAAGGCTTGCTAACTTGGCCGCCGGCGGCCGCAAGGCCAACGGCATGAGCATCTTCGCTGTGGGCGGAAACGTCGGTTTCTTCATAGGGCCTTTGCTCACGGCGGCGTTCCTCACCGCCTTCGGCATGCGCGGCACGCTCGTGTTCATCGTACCCGCCACCATCTGCGCCGTCGTGCTGCTCGCCTTCAACCGCCGTTTCAAGGCGCTCGGCAGCGTGCACACGGCCCAGAAGGAACAGGCTCAGGGCCGCGAACGATGGGGTCGTTTCTGGGGAGTGATGGGCGTTCTCTCGGCGCGGTCCATCATCGAGTACGGCCTGCTCGCATTCATCCCGCTTTTCCTCATGGGCATCATGGGGCAGAGCGAGGCCATAAGCTCCTCGGTGCTCTCGCTATTCGCCATCTGCGGCGCCGTGTCCACTATCCTCTCCGGGCGCGCCTCCGAGAAGCTGGGAGCGCACAGGCTCATGATCGCGTGCCTGATCATCACCACGGTGTTGCTCGTCACCTTTGCCTTCAACCGCTCATTCGTCGCGGCGATTGCGCTGGCCATGCTGCTGGCCATAGCGTCGGATCTGTTCTATCCCTCTACGGTGGCGCTCGGCATGGGGTACGTGCCCCGGCATTTGGGCACGGCGAGCGGTCTCTCCTACGGCGTGGCCATCGCCGTGGGCGGCATCGCCGAGCCGTTCTTGGGGATGGCGGGAGATGCCATCGGGCTCGAGCCGGTCATGTTGATCTTAGCTGCCGTAGGTGCCGTGGGCGTCATCATCGGCATCGCTCTTCGCAAGGTAGATCGGCGGGGTTCGACCTCATAGAAACGCACTTTAGCGAAATAGCACTCGGAACAACTCGATGGATGGTGCAGAGGCGCGGCGCTCTCCCTCTTCTTCCGATCTCTTCTCTTGCGTCATCCCTTGAGCCGCCTCACCACGATGAAGGCCTGCTGTTATCGCGCACAGGATCGAGAAAAATCCCAGACATTGCTCACCGCACTCTGCTGGAAGCGTCAGTTGGGGATTGCCAAGAAAGGCATTTACCCACGTTCCGTCTGCACCCCCGATTTATGCCAGGAAATGCGAATTTAGGGTAACGTAAGTGTTCTAACTAATATAAAACACCAGGTCGGCGCTCTTGGCTTTACGGAGAAGAGCGCCTTTGCGGCGCATGCGGATTAAAAGCGGCCCTAAATTCAACTTTCCTGGCGAAAACAAGCCCCGTGGGAATTACCCCGGCACATGAGCGACGCGCCTTGCTTGCTTACAAATCGAGCTTCTCGACGACGCCTTTCAGCACCGCGGCCGATTCGCGCAACCGTGCCTGCTCGTCGTCGGAAAACGGCGCGGGCACCTTGTACTCGATGCCGCCCGCGCCCACGACCGCGGGCATGGAAAGCGCGATGTCGGAAATGCCGTACTCGCCTTCCATCAGGTTCGACACCGGAAGAATGGGCTTCTCGTCGCGCACGATGGCCTCGCAGATGCGCTTCACCGACATCGCAATGCCGAAGTAGGTGGCGTGCTTCTTCTCGATGATTTCGTACGCCGCGTTCTTCACGTCGCGCTCCAGCCGCTCCATCACCTCGGGGCTATGCTCGCGCCCGCGCAGCTTGCTGAACACGTCGATGGGGATGCCCGACACGTTCGCCAGGCTCCAGATGGCGATCTCGCTGTCGCCGTGCTCG
>CAKTSW010000027.1 GCA_934613165.1 uncultured Ellagibacter sp. | reverse complement strand
CAGCTCGGCAAGGTGCTCGACGGCCTGGCCGAACGCGAGCGCAAGGTCATCAGCCTGCGCTTCGGCCTGGAAGACGGCCATCCGCGCACGCTTGAGGAAGTCGGCCGCGAGTTCGGCGTCACGCGTGAGCGCATCCGCCAGATCGAGAGCAAGACGCTCGCGAAGCTGCGCCATCCGAGCCGCTCGTCGAAGTTGAAAGACTACCTGGAAGATTAACCTCGAAAAGCTCCGCGTAGGCCGAAAACCTCGCGGAGCTTTTTTCTCTGCGCCGCTCAACGTCGCAAAGCCGGCGCGACGTCCGTCACGATCCCACGCGAAAGAAGCCATATGACCACGCATGACCACAACGATTTCGAGTTCTTCGCGAGCTGCCTTGCCGGGCTCGAGGACCAGCTTGCACTCGAGTTGAAGAAGATCGGCGTTTCGCGCACGCGCCCTCTGGGCGGCGGCGTGGCGTTCTACGGGCCGGCGAAGCTGGCGCTTAAGGTGTGCCTTTGGTCGCGCCTGGCGTCGCGCGTGCTCGCGGTCGAGGGGCGCTTCGATGCGAGGGACGCCGACGAGCTCTACGAGGGCGTTCGCGCACTGTACTGGGAAGACATCCTTCCCGCGAAGAAGACCTTCGCGGTGCGCGCCCGCGGCATGAACGCAAACCTGCGCAACACCCACTTCACCGAGATGCGCGTGAAGGACGCGGTGTGCGACCGTTTGGACAACCTGCGCGGCGTGCGCCCGAGCGTCGACACGGCGCACCCCGACCTCATCATCGACGTGCGCGTTCACGACGAGCGAGCGACCGTTTCGATCGACCTTTCCGGAAAGCCCCTGAACAAGCGCGCCTATTTCGGTAAACGCGTGGGTTCGGAGATGCCGCTTCTGTGCTCGTATGCGGCGGCGCTGCTTTCATTTGCCGGATGGGCCGACCTCGTCGCGCGCGGGTACCGCTTCGTGGACGCCTCGCGCGCGGGCGATGACCGCGGGTTGGTAACCTCTCCCCGCAAGGCGGCCTCGAAGGCGCGCGAGACGACGATCCTCGAACGCGAGGCGCGCGCCATCGCGCTTGACGAAGCGCCGGGTGCCGCGCGATCCGAGTGGGGCTTCACGTCGTGGGGGCGCTTCGACGAGCGCGAATGGGACGCGCTTTTGGACGAGGCCGACGAGATGGCTGAACGTGCGCAGGCGGCGCATCGGGACGCGGCGCCGGACGCGCCTGAGCTCCTTGCCGCGGTGATCGTCGACCCTGAAAACGAGGACGCAACGTCGACCGCGCTCGATTCCGCGTTCGTGCGAGCCGCGGTGAAGGCGCCTTCGGGGTCGGCGTTCGCCCTGGTCGGCGGCGAGGGGGCAGCCGAGCGCTTCGGCGACGACCCCGAGGTCTTCGAGAAGATCGGCCATGGGCGCATCCGCATAAAGGCGCGCGTCTTCACAAACGCGCCCGAAGCACCTGAAACCGTTACCGTCCCCGACGCGTTCGGGGGAGCGGAGCGTGTGGTCGATGTGTTCGACGCCGCGTCGGCCCAGTTCGCGTCGCGCCTGCGCAAGGTGTACAAGGAGCGGCGCAAGTGGGCGAAGCGCGACGGGTGCACTTGCTACCGCGTCTACGATGCCGACCTGCCCGAATACTCCGCCGCGATCGACATCTACTCCGGTGCGGGCGATTTTTCGGGCAAAACCTACGTCCACGTGGCCGAATACGCGGCGCCTTCCTCGATCGATGAGGGCAAGGCGCGCCGCCGCATGGCCGACATCCTCACGCTCACGCCCGTGGTTTTGGGCGTTGCGCCCGAAAACGTCTTCTCGAAGACGCGCCGGCGCGAGCGCGGCGGTGGGCAGTATCGCGACGCGGGTTCCAAGCCGTTCGTGATCGACGTCGAGGAAGACGGCTCGCTTTTCGAGGTCGACCTGGCGGGGTACATGGACACGGGCCTGTTCTTGGACCATCGCGACACGCGCCGCATGGTGGGCGAGATGGCGGAAGGCAAGGATTTCCTCAACCTGTTCGCCTACACGGGGACGGCGAGCGTGCATGCCGCCGCGTGCGGTGCGCGCACCACGTGCACGGTCGACCTTTCGGCGACGTACCTCGACTGGGCGCGCCGCAACATGGCGAGAAACGGCTTCTCGGGCCGCACGCATCGCTTCGAGCGCGCCGACGTCATGCAATGGATAACCGAGGCGCGTCGTGCGCGTCGGCAGTTCGACCTCGTGTTCGTCGACCCTCCGACGTTCTCCAACTCCAAGGCGATGGGCAAGCGCACCTGGGATGTGCAGCGCGACCATGTGGAGCTGCTCATCGGCGTGAGCCGCCTGCTCACGCGCGGTGGTGAGGCCGTGTTCTCCTGCAACCTGCGCACGTTCAAGCCGAACGTCGAGGAACTGGCGAAGTACGGCGTCGCAATCGAGGACATCACCGCGCGCACGATCCCTCACGACTTCGAGCGCAACCCGCGCATCCACAAGTGCTACCTCGTGCGCAGGGCGTAGGCTAAGCGGCCGTGCGCATGGAGGCCGAACGCCCCAGCTGACGCTTGCACGGCATTTGGGACGGCGGCATTCGCCATTCTGGTGCCTAACTTCCAATCGAACCTCGTGTCGCGGACAAAATAGCGCGATTTGCGAGGGTTCGAAACGGCACGTTTCCCACTACCGATGCGTGAGCTGGGCTTTTGCGCTTGCGAGAACCCATCTTTACGTCAAAGTGCCCTGACTCGTGCATGAATCAGGGCACTCGGCCTCGCATATCGCCGATTTTTGTCTGCGACGCCGCGATTTCCGGTAAGTTCGGCGTTGCGTTGCCAATCCAGCCCGCTTACTTGCGGCGTACCGGCGAGGTTTTCCCGGGGCGGATGAAGAACGCCGCCACGAGCATGACCACGCTCAGTGGGATGATGGTTCCCAGGCATGCGTCCCAATACGTCGCGCCGCCGTCGAGCATCGCTCCGTACACCGGGCTGAAGCAGTTGCCGAGGCATTGCGCGAACTGCATGACGGCCATGCCCATCGTCGCCGCCATCGCCGACTGATTCATGATCGTGGGCGCGAACGGGCGAAGACCGCCGCCGCCGAATCCGCCGCAGATGCCCATGAGGACGATTCCGACCCAGATTAGGGACTCGTTTTCATTCTGGAACAGCAAATAGAAGCAAACCAGGTAGGAAACTGCCACGCCGACGGGGACGATGCGCTTCAGGCGATGGGGAAGCTTCGCGGTCACCGACCCGCCGAGCGGGTTCGCGACGATGCTGATTCCCGTGACCACCGCAAGTCCCATGCCCGCGGCGGCTTCGCTCCAGCCCCAACCGACCGGGGGAGCGCTTTGCAGGAACGTGGACAAATACGTGTTCACGATGCCGGTCTGCCCGGCGATGAAGACGAAGAACACGAGCCCGAGCAGCCAAATCTGCGGGTTCTTCAGGAGAGCGAGGCACTCGGAGAAGCTGCCTTCCGCGCTATAGCCCGGTGCGCTTCCGTGGGGGACTCGGTAGAAAACGAGGAACAGGACAAGCGCCACGACGGCGAAGGCGACGACGACGCCGAACACGCCTTGCCACCCGAACGCGCCCGCGATCATCGGGCAGATGATCGAGTCGAGGGTGATCGAAAGCGGCACCCAGCAGCACCAAAGGCCCAATGCGAGCCCGCGCGTCTTGTCGGGGAACCACAGCGTGATGAGCGTCGGGGCCGAAACCCCGGCAAGCCCGATGCCGGTGCCCTCGAGGAAGCGGCCGACCATCATGGTCGTGATGTTGTCGCCGCCCGCGATCTCGACGAGCCCGCCGACGATCACGCCGACGGCGGAAAGCGCGATCGTGCGCTTCAGCCCGAGCTTGCGGCAGATGAACGCCGCGGGGAAGGCGAGCACGATGCCGATGAGCGACACCATGGTCATGAGCAGGCCGAACCCGCTCGCGTCGAGCCCGAAGCAGCCGTCGGGGCTCACTCCCGGCACGTAGATGAAGTAAAGCGGGATCGAGACGATCTTGAACTGCGCCATGGGCGCGGCGAAGCTGATGAGGAACGTGACGGCCCAGATGACCCAGGCGTAGCGCGGCGTCTTGTCGCTTTCAAGCGTTACGGCCGACTCTGCGAGGGGGCGCGGCCCCCGGTTGTTCACGACGGAACGATCTTTCCCCTCCATTGCGAAACCTTTCTCTAGCGTCAGATGCAGATACAGGTGCGGTACATGGTTATGGAACGAACGGATGGCGCGCGGCTAGGAGACGTGCGGTTTCGGGTCGCCTTCGGTTTCCCACTCCTCCAAGATGACGCTGCCGTGGTACTTGTAGACGCCGTAGACGCCCTTGAAATCGTATCCGGCGGCGGTGAACGAACCGCCGATCGATGTCACGAAATCGGCTGCCTCAGTGTTGAAAGCGCCGGATGCGAACAGGTACAGGTTGCAGATGCGGTCGCGGCTCGCGGTGGGGGCGAGAACGATGCCTGTTCCGAACTCGAAGGGCAGCCCGTCGCTTTTCACCCGAAGCCCGGTGAGCGCGAGCTTCGCATCGAAGCGTTCGATCCACGGCTTGCGCGAAAGCTTCGCCCACTCGGCCCAAACGCTCGTGTCCTTCTTGGAGTCGTCGGCGTAGATCGCGTCGAAGAACTCGCGATAGCTTTCTGCGCCATCGAGATAGCTTTCGTATTCGGGCAGCACCTTGTCGGCGATGGTCGTCGCCAAGCGAAGGCGGTCGAGCGCGAGCGCCGAGGTGAGAGGGGCGCTTTCGATCTGCTCGATGAGCTCAGTCGCTTTCATGGTTGCATCCTTTCCCCCTGAAGCCCCATAGCGCAGCGTCTTCCCCTTGAAACCGCTCGGCGTGGGGCGGGCCGCCCGCGGCGCCTTTGCGCGCGAGCGGCCCTGTTCGTTCCCTCCAAATATTCCCGTTTCGCGCTTAGGCGCAGGGCGGAACCCACAGATACTGCTGGGGCTTCTCGTCAAGCTTCTTGACGAGCTCGTCGACGGGTCCGAACTCCATGCACTTCGCCTGGCAGTGGAACACGCACGAGGGGGCCTTGCCCTTTTCCTGGCGCTCGGCGCACAGATCGCACAGCTTCGTGAACGCGGGGATGAAGTCGTAGACGTACTGGTCGGTCTCGTTGCCGTCCTTGTCCTTGATCGGCCAGGGGCCGTTCTGCATGACCTTCACGCCCCACTGCCCAAGCGGCAGGTCGAGTTCGGATTGGCAGGCGACTTCGCACGAATAGCACCCGGTGCAGTACTGGTAATCGACGAGAATTCCGTTCTTGGACATTACAGTTCCTCCTCCTTGCAGCGGTACACCTTGGCAAGCGTGCACTTAAGGTCGGCGCCGAAGCCGGTCGTGCCGGGCTTGTTGGCGAGCAGCTGGTTGATATTGGACTGGCGGAAGCCGTACAGGTTCGGCTCGGCGCCGTCCTGCTCGGGGAACCACCAGCCGTGCTGCGCGGCGATGGTACCCTCGTGGACCTCGTAGGTCACGCGAGCGCGCTGGCGTGCGCGGCCGCGATGGTTCTCAAGCCATACCCAGTCGCCTTCGCAGATGTGCAGGCGCTCGGCGTCGCGCGGATGGATCTGCACCCACGGGTCGGGCGTGAGCTGGCGCAGGTAGGGGATCTGACGGTGCTCGGAGTGGAAGAACGAGGTGGTGCGGGCGCCCGTGATCATGATCATCGGGTACTCCTTGTAAAGGTCGGGCGTGGTCACCGGCCCGATGCCCGGCTCTTCGATGTAGGGCAGCGGATCGTAGCCGAACTTCTGGAACAGCGTCGACCAGAACTCGATGCGGCCGGTCGGCGTGTTGAAGCCGGGCTGCCCGTCGGGGCGCATGAGGCCCTTCTCGTACTTCTTGTAGACGTACTTCTGGTACGCAGGCCCGTGTTCCATGAGCTCGCGGAACGTGAAGCCGGACGGTTTCACGATCTCGTCGTAGACCTCGTCCTCGGTCTTCCACGGCCAGGTGTGCTGCTTGCCCTCGGGACGCTTGATCGCGCGGTTGAACTCGTCGTCGTTGTCGAAGTACTGCGCGAGTTCGCGGTTGATCTCGCAGTCCGACTTCGCCTCGCCCTCGGTGGCGCAGCCGCCGGTGATGGCCGACAGGAAGTAGTAGTGGGCGCGCACGGAATGCTTTTCGGCCCAGGTTTGCACCGGCATGACGATGTCGGCGTACGCCTGGATAGTCGGCGTCATGAAGATGTCGCACGCTGCCACGAACTCGACCTTCTTCATGGCCTCATACCAGCGCTCGGTCTCGCAGCTCATGCAGGCGATGCCGTTGGAGGTTTGGATCCAGATGCCCTTCACCTTGCCCGCCTCGCAGTACTCAAGGCACATGTCGGGCATGGCCTGGGTAAGGCCGTAGCGGTACATCGGGAATTCCTTCCAGCCGACGCGCTTCTTCTGCATCTCCTCGTTGATGAGGTCGTAGATGCCCCACGCGCCTGCGGAAGGCTGGTCGACGCCCATGGGGGAAGCGGTGTAGCACATGCCGCCCGGAACGTCGAGGTTGCCGGTGATCGTCCACAGCGCGGCGATGGCGGCTGCGCACGGCGTGCCCTGCGACTGCATGTCGACGGCGAGGCCCCACACGACGTTCGCGGGGTGGGCGTTCGCGAACATGCGGGCCGCGGCGACGATCTTCTCCTTCGGCACCCAGGTCATTTCCTCCACCTGGTCGAGCGAAAGCTCGCGGGCGCGCTCGGCGAGCTCGTCGAAGCCGTAGGTCCAGCGGTCGACGAAGTCGTGGTCGTAGAGGTCCTCGTCGACCACGACCTTGATCATGGCAAGCGCGAGCGCGGTGTCGGTGCCGGGACGCAGCTGCAGGTGGATGTCGGCGTGCGCGGCGAGCCAGGTGACGCGCGGCTCGACCGAGATGAGCTTGCAGCCGAGCTTCATGGCGTCGGTCACCCAATGGCCCATGAAGAAGTCGGGGTTCGAGATGGTGGGGTTGCAGCCCCAGACGATCGTGCACTCGGGGCAGGTCCACTCGGGGTCGTCGTAGCGCAGCGCGGAGAACTGCGAGAAGTCGGCGATGAGCATGCCGCCGTAGGTCATGATCATGAGCGACAGGCGGGGAAGGTAGCACGCGGTGCCGGAAAGGAAGCCGTACTCGTTCGGGCTTCCAAACGTGTTGACCATGCGGCCGACCTGCCACTGGTTGTCACGGGCGGTGCCGCGCAGCGCGTGGATGGAGTCGCCGCCGTAGGTCATCGAGATGCGGCGGAATTCCTTGTAGCACGTTTCGAGGGCCTCGTCCCAGGAAATGCGCTCCCATTTGTTCTCGCCGCGCTCGCCGGCGCGCTTCATCGGGTAGAGGATGCGGTCGGGGTGGAACTCGACCTGCTTGAACGCCAGGCAGCGCGGGCAGAGCGCGCCGCGGTTGTACGGGTCGTCCGGGTCGCCTTCGCACTTGATGAAGCGCCCGGTTTCCTTGTCGGAATACACAAGGACGCCGCAGCCCTCATGGCAGCCGGGTGCCGACCACACCGAAGTACGGGTGACAATCATGCCGTCTTCCTCGTACTGCCACTCGCCGGGATGCTTCCAGCGAGGGTCGACCTCCTGATGCACGCCGGCACCGAAGTTGAACTGGTTTTCCTCCTTGGAGTTGCCGATATCGTCGCGATCGCGCCCCTCGATACCGGTTTCGACTTTCTCGATAGTGTCAGCCATCGATCCTCCTCTCGTAGGGCCTTAAGCGATTGCAGGTGTCCGCCCTGCGCAGGCCCGGCGGGACATATGTCGGGTGTCCGCCCCGAGAATCCCGCCCCCTAACGGGTTGAGAGGAGTTGACCACGGATCGATGGTGACGCTATCGCGTGATGGGTATGCCGTGTTGGAAATCAGTACGCTGGTATGAGACGTTTACCTGGCGTTTCGCGGAAGAGGATGAAAGAAGGTTCCCTCAGCGCCCGCGCTTCTCGACGCTTGGCTGGGAAAGGGGGTATTCCTCGACGAAGTCCATGAGCGATTGCTGGGAGTGGATGTCGGTTTTGCGATAGATGCTGTAGATGTGGCTCTTCACCGTGTGCGGCGAGATCGTGAGCTTGTTCTGGATGTAGGCGGCGTTTCGGCCCTTCGCGAGGTAGTGGAGGACGTCGGTCTCGCGCGGGGAGAGCTGGTACATATCGGCTACGGCCGCGATGCGCGCTTCGAACGCCTCGGCTTCGGTCATGCCGGCGGGTGCCGCATGCACGCCATCCTGGATCTCGGCGGGCACTTCCGGCGCGCGGTCGCTCGTCTCGCCGTGGTGCTCGGACTGCGGGAAGAACACCATGACGGCAAGCACCACGAGGCAGGCGGTGCACAGGCGCACCACCGTGAAGGCGTCGGAATGCGCGCCGAAGACGACGGTGACGACGCTTGCGATCCCCCAACCGATGAGGTAGCCGATCGAGCTTGCGAGCAGGCGCTGCGGAACCTGGCGGAACACCGAGATCTCGCCGATTTCCACGCTTTTGCGCACAAGATGCGCGTAAGTGGTGGGCATGAACAGCGCCCATGCCGCGATCACGAGGAAGGCGCAGGCGAGCTGGACGTATCCGGTTGCGAACGGGATGCAGATACAGGAAAGCACCGTCACGCACAGAAGGATGCGCTGCAGGACGGTGATGTTCAGGAACACGCGCTTCAGGGTGAGCGCGAGCAGGATGGCCGCCCCGGGGATCGTGGCCAAAAGCCCTACGAACACGTAGTCCGCGCCGTAGTTGAACAGAAACACGAAGGTGAGCCCGAACACGATTCCGAAGGCGATGAACGACGGCTCGATTTCCTTCGCGAACTTCCAGGGGAGGCGCTTCACGGCGCTTATGCTCGCGGCGGCGGCGTTGTCGGCGTTGGCGCTCGCGTAGCGCAGGATGGCGATCGAAACGACGATGTAGACGATGCAGAACACGGGCTGGAACTGGGTCGGCATAAGGGCGGCGAGCGCGAAGAGCGCGCCGCCTCCCAAAAGCGCCTCGGCGCAGAAGCGCGCGTACGCCTTGGATTTGCAGCGCCCGCACACGTCGAGCCAGCTTACGGTGAGCATGCCGCCGCCGACGCCTGCAAGCAAGTTCACGATGCAGAACACGGGTGTGGGGATCGCGACGTTCGCCGCAAGGCCGAAGCAGACGACAGGAACGGCGAGTGAGAACACCGCTTCCGCGGCGAAGACGGGCGCCTTGAAAAGCGTGAACGACGGCCGCTTCGCAAGGATATGGCATATAAGGTAGCCGAGCGCTATGCCCGCGAAGATGAACAGCTGTATGACGTCGCGCTCGCCCACGGGAAGCGCCT
Source organism: uncultured Ellagibacter sp. (assembly GCA_934613165.1). Lineage (GTDB taxonomy): Bacteria > Actinomycetota > Coriobacteriia > Coriobacteriales > Eggerthellaceae > Ellagibacter. The sequence continues at coordinate 1,178 of CAKTSW010000027.1, read as the reverse complement.
GCAAGAACTCGGCGAAAAGCCAGTAGAACGTGATGAGCATCCAGCCGAAGAACAGGGCGAAGCCGCCCATGGCCAAAAGCTCCATGGCGCCGTCGGAACCGGCGCGCTTGTTGTCGTCAACCATTGTTTCCCCCTCAATTTCAATGGACTCGATGGTTCAGAGAAACCGACAACGACTGATGCGCGTCCCCTTTGCGCATTCGGCCCCGAAATCCCCCCATGGCTTTCATTATAGGGCACCGCGCCCGGTGCCAGGCCGGCGACGCCTCGATCCGGCGCTCGTGTCTCGGAATCGGTAGCGGGTCAGGCCTGCCCAGGCGGCTTGATGCCGAGTTCGCTTACCACGTCGCCAAGCGCCGACATGCCGAGGTCCCTGCACGCCGCGGCGACTCCCGGGGTCGCTCCCGTCGCGGCGTCGACTCCGTCGCGTGTGGGCGTGGGGGAGTGCTTGTGGCTGCGCCTCGTCGCGCCCGTTGTCGCATCGACGGTTGCGCTCGTCGTCGCGTCGGCGCCGCCCGGGCGCTCGTCGGGGAATTCCCACGACGTCGCGCCCCATGCGGCGTCGGTTGCCTGAGTGACCGCGTCGACGCGTGTGCTCCCCGGGCGCCTTCCGTCTTCCGGCGGGGCGGGGGCGTGCCCGACCATGCCCATCTTCCTTTCAAGCTCGATCGACCGGCCCGCCCAATCGGTCGGCCCGGTCACGGCGTCGATATGCGCGATTCTCAGCGGCGCGGCGTCGGGTTTTGAGTTTTTCCCCACGGCCTTAATCCCTTCGGTATGCAAAGAAGGGCACCTGCGCCGATTCATGCAGGTGCCCTCGGGTCAATGTGGATGGTTCATCAGGCGTTAGGCGAGATGAAGGTTAGTGCGCGTTCCCTGTTCCCTCTGCGGGCTTGCCCTGGGGCTTTCCACCGGCGAGGTCCTGCTTGGAGGGCTTCATGAACAGCGACGCGATGATGCCGACCACGCCGATCGGGACCAATGCCCAGAACGCGAGCATCGGGTCGCACGCGCCGGCCTGCATGGAAGCGTTGAACGGCTCGAGCGCGTAGGACGTGATCGTCTGGCCGAGGTACTGGCCGAAGGTGAGGAAGGACAGGCCGAGCGCCACCGCGGTGGCACCGCCCTTGAACACGTAGGTCGGGACCATCGGGCGGCAGCAGCCGTTCAGGAACATG
>CAKTSW010000026.1 GCA_934613165.1 uncultured Ellagibacter sp. | reverse complement strand
CCGTACATCTTGTGGGCGGAGAACGCGGCGAAGTCGCAGCCGATTTCCTTCACGTTGAACGGCAGGTGGGGGAACGATTGCGCCGCGTCGAGCATGAAGCGGGCGCCGGCCTTATGGGCCATGCGCGCCATGTCGGCGACGGGGTTGATGATCCCGAGCACGTTCGACACATGGGCGACGCAGACGAGCTTGGGGTGGGCTTCCATAAGACGGCGATATTCGTCCAGGTCAAGCCGCCCGTCAGGCAAAAGCGGGATAAGGTCGAGTGTGGCGTTGCGCCTGCGGGCCAAAAGAAGCCACGGCAGAAGGTCGGAGTGATGCTCGGACAGCGCGACGACGATATGGTCGCCCTCGTTCACGTTGAAGTCGCCCCACGACTGCGCCACGAGGTTGCACGAGGCCGACGCGTTCATGGTGTACACGGTTTGGCGGCGGTCGGCGCCGATGAAGTCCTCAAGCGCCTTGCGGGCGTCGTTGAGGTATTCGGTTGCGTTCGCGGAGAGCTCGTAGCCGCCGCGATACACGTTCGCGTTCTCGTGCTCGTTGAAGTTTGCCTCCGCCTGAAGCGCACGGAAGCAGCGCTGCGTCGTCGCTGCCGAGTCGAGGTAGGCGAGCGTGTTTTTCTGCTTGCGGTCGTTGAGCAGGGGAAAGTCCTCGCGGTTGCGCCAAGCCCAGGCGTCCGCCCAGTCGAGCTTGTCTCGCTCTTTTGGGGGAAGCTGCGCGCGCCATGCGTCCATGCGGTTCGCGACGGTGCGTGCGACCTCGATGAGCTCTTCGTCGGCGGCCGAGCGCTTGGGGGTATGACGTGATCTGTTCGAGGCTTCGGGAGCCTTCAGTCGCTCAAACAGTCCTCGCTTCGCTGCGGAACTCGCTTTGTGAAGGCCCCCGAAGTCTCCTTCTGCTTCGGCGGTCTCCTCGGCCTGCGAATCGTTCTTGCTTGCCTCTTCCCGCGCGATCCGAATCGCTTCACGGGCGGAAAGCGTGCGCTCCTTCTTGAAACGCTCCAGCCTTTCGGGCACGACGTCGTTCGCGGCGAGCGTTTCCTCCCCGAAGATTACGTCTTTCAGAGCGATGCGTGGCAGGGGGCGGTCGATGCCGTCTGGGCCCGCTTCGCATAGGCCGCTCGCGCTGAGGCTATCGAGGAAGCGGCGGGAAATGAGCATCGGCGTGCGGCGATACCACTGAATCCACGATGCCACGACGTCGAGCGCGGGGTCGTTTCGGAATGTCTTGCATATCTCGAACAGGTGAGCTGGGGTGATGCGAACCTGATCGCAGGAAACGATCATGGCGGAATCGGCTTCGGGCATGGCGTCGAGCGCCTGCTTCGCGTAGTCGAGAACGCCTTTCGGCAGGTCGTACAGCGTGAAGCCGCAGGCGTCGATCGTGGAGCGGTAGGCGTCGTCGGCATCGTAGCCGATGGGGGATACGTTCTGACCTTCCAGGGCGCTCTCGACTTCGGCACGCTGCTCATCCGTTCCTCCGACGAGGGCGAACGCGCTTGCGAACTTCGTCTCCGCGACGCATTCGGCAACGTGCGCGATGAGCGGCTTCCCCTCGAAGCGCTGCAGCGGGCGAGGGATGTTCTCCTCGTCGGAGCCGCAGACGATGGGCTCCTTTTCGGGGTCTTCGAAGGCGACCTTCAGCGGGGTCGTCCCGAAGTTCGTGGCGAGTATGAGGGCAACGGTGCCGCCGCACGCTTGAGCAAGTTGCTCGCTGTTGGGGATCGGGCGGCTCACCGGTCCTGGTTTCGGCTGGTGCGCCTTCCGGTCGTTTACGATGTGATTCATTGATTCCGCCCTTCGTATAAGGTGTCGATGCGGTGGATTAAGTATAGGACATTGTCTAGTAATACAGGAATGGAAACACGCGGTTGAGATGGTCTCCATGGCGGTTGCACCCAAACGGTGCTGCGTGTATCATACGGGGTGCGGTGCCCCGGCATGTCGGGCAGCATCGTCTTCTAGATTACCCGGTTAGCTTTGGACGGCGTTACCGGGTTTTTCTATATCTGAATGCAGTTCACCTGTCTCGGCTAAGGCCGATGATTCCGATAACGACCGTTAAAATGGCGCAGAGTGCCACAATCGTGTCTGTGTCCATCGGCAACACCTCCAATCTTTCAGGAAGCGCTACCCGACAAGTAAAGCACCGCGAGGGCATTATATGCGAAGGTACCTGTTGTTTTGATCGACATTGCGAAAGGGAGACGTGGGGGCTTCTTTTCCCAACCTACGATGTCATATAGTTGTTCCAGTCTTATAATGGACGAATTGCAGTAGCGTTTTGTCGATTGGAGGGGGTAATGAACCAGAAAATCACCGAGATCATCGCCCGCGCCCAGGAGGGTAAGGCCCCGACGTACGAGGAGGTCCTCGAGCTGCTCGCTCTTGACGAGGCGTCGCCCGAGGCTACTGCCGTGCGCGGCGCTGCGAACGACCTTGTCCGCAGCAAGACGGGCAATGCCGCGGTGCTTCTCGGGCAGATCGGCGTCGACGTGTACCCTTGCGAGGCGGATTGCCAGTTCTGCAGCTTCGGCAAAAGCCATACCTGCTTCACCGAGCACGAGACCATGCCGGTCGAAGAGGCGGTCAGGCGCGCGAAGGACTTCACCAAGGGCGGCGACTTGTACGCGCTCTACCTGATGACCATGCATTCTTACGATCCTGATTATTTCCTCGAGTGCGTTAAGGCTGTTCGCGCCGCGATTCCCGCGAGCTGTCGCTTGGTGTCGAATATCGGCGACACGGACGTCGAGTACTTCAAGACGCTGAAGGAGGCCGGTCTCGACGCCATCTACCACGTGAAGCGCCTCGGTGAGGGCACGCTCACCAAGATTCCGCCCGAACGTCGCGAGGCGACGATCCGCGCCGCATACGAAGCGGGGCTGTCCATCCAGGACTGCTGCGAGCCCATCGGCGCGGAAACGCCGAACGAGGACATTGCCACGCGCCTGTTTGAGATTCAGGCCCGCGGCCGCGAAATGGGCCTGCACGACTGCGCGGGCGTCATGAAGCGCAACTCCGTCCCCGGCACGCGCTACGAGGGCCTGCAAAATGAGATCACGGACATGCGCCTGGCGCTCATCGGGGCCATCGAGACGTTCGTCATGGTCGATCAGGACGACTTCCCCTGGATGGCCGTGCACGAGCCGAACACGGTGAGCCTTATGAGCGGCGCGAACACCATCTGGGCCGAAACGGGTTTCAACCCGCGCGACACCGCTGAGGACACCGCCGCCGGCCGTGGCCTCGACGTTCCGGCCGTGCGTCAGATGTTCTACCAGGCGGGCTTCCGCACGCTTGTGCGCGGGGACGGAACGAGGGTCGACCTTACCCCCGAGTACATGGAAGCGAAGCTTGCGGAATAGCCTTTTAAGGAAGGCGAGAAGCGGAAAGGCAAGAAGACCATGCCTGAGACGGGACCCGCAAGAGCTGGGGCGGCCTTTTCCCGATAGTGCGTGCAACGAAACGAGAGAGAGGGAACATGAAGAAAGAGGTAGAGGAAATCATCGCCCGCGCCCAGGAGGGCAAGGCCCCGACGTACGAGGAGGTCCTCGAGCTGCTCGCGCTCGATGAGGCGTCGCCCGAGGCGACTGCCGTGCGCGGCGCTGCGAACGACCTTGTCCGCAGCAAGACGGGCAGCGTGTGCGCCATCTGGGGGCAGATCGGCATCGACGTGTACCCTTGCGAGGCCGACTGCCAGTTCTGCTCGTTCGCCAAATCGACCACCTGCTTCACCGAGCACGTGACCATGCCCGTCGAGGAGGTTGTCGAGCGTGCGAAGGAGTTCACCAAGGGAGGCGACCTCTACGGTTTGTGGCTCATGTGCATGAACAGCTACGACGAGGATTATTACCTCGAGGTCGTCAAGGCGGTTCGCGCCGCGATCCCGCCCCAGACGCTGCTCTTCTCCAACATCGGCGACACCGACGTTGAGTATTTCCGAAAGCTCAAAGAAGCCGGCCTTGCCGGCGCCTACCATGTGAAGCGTTTGGGCGAAGGCGAGCTCACCAAGATCAGCCCCGAGCGTCGCGAGGCGACCATCGCCGCAGCTCATGAGGCTGGACTTATGGTTCAGGATTGCTGCGAGCCCATCGGCGCGGAAACGACGAACGAGGCGATCGCCACGCGGCTGTTCGAGATCAAGCAGCGCGATGACGACTACGGCATCCGCAACGGCTCCGGCGTCATGAAGCGCAACTCCGTCCCCGGTACGCGCTACGAGGGCCTGCAGAACGAGATCACGGACATGCGCCTAGCGCTCATCGGCGCGATCCAGGTTTTCGTCATGGCGGGTCAGGAGCATATGCCGTGGTTCGCCATCCACGAGCCGAACACCGTGAGCCTGCTTTCGGGCGGCAACAGCATCTGCGCGGAGGCGGGCTTCAATCCGCGCGACACCGCGGAGGACACTGCGGGCCATCATGGCCTCGACGTCCCCGCCGTTCGCCAGATGTTCTACCAGGCAGGGTTCCGCACCATCGTGTGCGGTGACGGCACCCGCATCCCTCTTACCCCCGAGTACATGGAAGCGAAGCTCGCCGAGTAGCGCTTCGGCGTAGGTGCTCTTCACGGCCCGTCTGCGGCATCGAGCTGCGGACGGGCCTTCTTTTCGCGCGGGCGGATCCGCGTGGCCCTACGCGTCGAGGGCGGTGAGCCGCTCGACGAGCTTTTGGGCGCGGGCGTCGAGCATCAGGGTCTCGCTGCGGTCGTAGTAGGCCTCGCAGGGATGCTTTGCGATGAACGCCGCGAGCACACGGTTCATCGTCATCTCGTTAAGCGCGAGCGTCATCTCGTTGCCTTCTCCCCACGCGGCGTCCATGAAGGCGAGCGCGGCGGCGATCTCCTCCTCGACGAGCGCTCCTTGCTCCTTATGGGCGCCAAGGCGCGCGTTGTAGTCGGCGGCGAGGTCTTTCAAGGAGGCGGCGTTTCCGCGCAGCAGGGCAGCCCAGGCGCGTAGGCTCTTGATCAGGGCATGCTCGACGCCGCGCGCCATCGAGTCGTGCCTGAATCGCCCGGCGTCGGCGATGAGCGCCGACTCGTGCTCGGTCGCCGCCTGGTCGAGGAACGCCTCGGCGTCGTTTGCCCCTCGCGCCTCGACGAGCAGTTTTCGCAACGCGGCAAGCTCCCGTTCTTCCGCGACGTTGCTTTCCGCATGGGAAGCGAGCGAGTCGACGAGCAGCCCCGAGAGGGCCATTCTCTCGTCGAAACCAGCGCGGGCCGCTTTCGCGAGGACGGGGGAATCCTTCCCGGTGGCCGTGCCCGAAAGGATATCCTCGATGCGGTAGTCTTCGCTGTAACTTGCGAAGAGCCGCAGGTAAACGCAGAAATCAGCGGCAATCGCGGGTGTCTGTATGTATTGTTCGATCAGCGCGTCGTCGATTTCCAGCCCGTTTTTCTCATAGAGGCGCATCATGCTCGAAAGGTCCATCCAGGCGCGGGCCGTCACGAACTCGCGGGTGCGGCCCTTGGTCTCCATGTGGTAGAACGCGTCCGGGCGCATGTCGAGGAAGCTCACGACGGCGGGATGGGCGCCGCTTGCGACGGCGTATTCTCGCCAAGCGGAAAGGTCGGGCTCGACCTCGATGAGCTTCACGCGGTCCATCGTGACCACGTCGAAGGAGCGGGCGCTCTTGTTGTACTCGAGCGGGTTTCCGGCGCTTGCGACCACCCAGCCGTCCGGTACGCGGTAGTTCCCGAGCATCTTGCTCTGCAAAAAGCGCAGCATCATCGGCATGAGGGTCTCGCTCACGCAGTTGATTTCGTCGAGAAAGAGGATTCCCTCCTTGCGCCCCGTACGCTCGATCGATTCGTAGATGCTCGCGATGATCTCGCTCATGGTGTATTCGGAGATGTCGACCTCGCTCCCTCCGTAGGTGCGCTTTGTGATGAAGGGAAGGCCTATGGCCGATTGACGCGTGTGGTGCGTCATCGAGTAATCGACGAGCCCTATGTCCAGTTCGGTGGCCACCTGCGCCATGATGGCGGTTTTGCCGATGCCCGGTGCGCCCAGCAGGAAGACGGGGCGTTGCGCTTCGATCGGCATGACGTAATCGCCGAACCCGTCTTTGGTGAGGTAGGCGATGCATGTCTTTTTGACCTGGTCTTTTGCCTGCTTGATGTTCATCTATCGCTCGCTTTCGGTTTCATGGCGGCGGTGTGCGCCGAGGCTTTCTTCCAGTTCGTCGGAGTAGGTGATCGCGCTTGTCGCCCAGGCGGGGCAGGCCCCCGGTTCGTCGACGAAAACGAAGGCGGCATCGTAGGGCGGTGCGTCGTCGGGGTAGGTTCCCTGCCCGTCGGTGAAGTAGATGAGCGCTTCCCAGCCGTCGACCTCTCCCCGTTCGAGCATGTCGTCCATCAGATTGAAAACGGGACGGAAATCCGTTCCTCCTAAGCCCTTGACGCGGTAGCTTTCGAGCACGTCGACGACATCTTCGCGGGAGGACAGCTTGCGCACGTCTTGCACGCGATCGTCGCACTGCACGAGCCAGATGCGCGTCTTGTCGGAGATCTGGGCGCTTTCGAGTAGCATGCCGCAGGCTTTGGCGACGAACGCTTTCACGCGCGGGCCGCTGCAGCTGCCGGAGGTGTCGATGGCGATGCAGAAGTTGCGCAGCTGCGGGGTCTCGCAGTATTCGAGCGGCTCGACGAGCGCGATGCCGTTCAACTCCGACAGGCCGTAGCTGTAGTAGATGTAGTCGAATTCTTCGTCGCTCACCCGCATCGTTTCGCGCGGGGCGGCGTAGATTCGCAGCAGCTCGTCGAGGCTCATCGCGCTTGCCCGCGTGCTTTTCAGCTGCTCGTCGAGCGAGCTTGGAGCCTCGTCTGGATTTCGCTGCATGTCCATTTCCGTTGCGGCGGCGATTTCCTCCCAGCGTTTCTCGAGCTGGCGCGAGACGTCTTGCTGGTCGGTCGATTCCTGCTCCTCGACGCCGTCGGGCGTCGTGAACCACAGCTCGTGGCTGTCCATACCGACGACGATCTCGATTTCGGCGAGTTTCTCTTGCGGCAGATTCTCGCGCTGCAGGAGCGCGTAGAAGGCCGTTGCCGTCGGGCGCTCGACGCGGCCGCGCCATAAGGCAAGGGTTTCGTCTCGCTTCGGATCGGCGACGGCGATCGCGTCGCAATCGAGGTCGCCTATCGCGCAGCCGACGGCGAGGTCGCAGGCAACGCTCCAGGTGAGCGGGTCGACGGTCACGGCGGGGAAGGGGTGGCGAAGCAGGCAGTGGAGGATCATGTGGAGATACGCACGCGCGATGACGTGGCGCGCGCCTCGAAACGCGTCGAGCACGAAGGCCGGCGAGAAAAGGGCCTCCCGGCCGTCGGTCATGCAGCCGCCGCGGTCCATTTGGATGCGCATCGGGAGCTGGGCGAGCGGTCGGTTGACGAAGCGGATGCTCGTGAGCAGCTCGTCGCGGGAAAGTGCGAGCATGTCGTCTGCGAGATGCGAGGCTTCATCGAGAACCTCCGTGCCGCCAAGCGATGCCGCGCTTCGGTTGGTCGTCGTGTTAGCGGTCGCCATGCTAGAAATCCAGGAAGTCGAGGGCGTCGTCTTCGCTCGTCGCGCGCATGATCGCGGCGGCGGCTTGGGGCTTGCCCGATTCCTGCGCGGCGGCAAGCGCGGCGTCGAGCCATGCGGTTTTAAGGCTGTTCCACGCGAGCACCGCTTCGAGGCCTCGCTGCTCGCCGGCGCCCGCAAGCGTTTCAAGCAGCTGCCCCGTGCAATCGCAGTGGGCGGAATCGCTGTGGCACGCGATGGCGGAAAGCTTCGCTGCGAAGTCCTTCTGCCTTCCGTACGAGCCCCACCAGCCACGATAGATCCGGCACGGCGCGCTGCCAGTATGTTCGAAAACGAGGTCGAGCGTTTCGAGGGAGCGTTGCGGCGTGGCAAGGGCGCTCCACAGCGCTTCGTCGTTTTGCGCGGTCGCATCGTCTGCCGTCGTTTTGAGGAGCTCGGCGGGAACGCCGTCGGCGTCGTCTCGCACAAGGCGCGCGCCGCCGTCCGTAAGGACGCGCGCGAGCGGGGTTCGGTCCATGCGCAAGCTGAGCGAAAGCAGCTCCGACTCGTCGATTTCCCCGAACAGCCCCGCCTTCTGCATTGCCCGGACGGGAGCAAGGCTCGCCTCGGACTCGACGACCGGCAGGTAGTAGCTTCGCTGCGCCTTGCAGTACCGGTAATCGGAAAGGAAGCCCAAAAGCCCGCGCATGCCGCTCGCTTGCTCGATGGCTCGCTGAGCTGCGGCGTCGTCGGTGACGGAGAGGTGGAACCCGAGTTCGCCTAGGCGGCAGGCCGTTTCGGTCATGCCGCGCGCAATGGCAGACGAAAGGCAACGCCCGGTGAACTCGACCGCACTCGCGCCGCCCTGGTCAAGCCAGGCGCGCACCGCCCGCTCGTCGCCCGCTTCGATGAGCGCGGCGAGCCTTTTCTCTGCTTCGATTGCCGAATCGCGCGGCACGATGAACCTCCTTCGCTTTCCCCCGCCATGATACCGCTCGCGGACTATTGGTTGTTGTCTATTACGGGATTCGGTCTTAATATCAACTGGATACGAGTGAATCGATCGAGAGAGGAATTCCTATGCCCCTGCCGCGTGTTGACAAGGAGGTAATGCGCATTGCCGATTACTGCATGGACGGCAAGACGCTTACCCATGAAGACGCCGTGTACCTTTGCGATGTCGAGCCGTTCACCCCGGAAGGCCACGTCTTGAGCTACGTCGCGCGAGAGCGTCATTTCAAAACCGCGAACGGCATCGCGGAAGTGCACGGGCAAATCGGCATGGACGCCAACCCGTGCCCCGCCAACTGCGACTTCTGCTCGTTCGCCGTCGGCGCCGAAGCGCGCCCCCATGGGCGTCACGAGATGCCGCTCGAATCGATCCTCCGTTACGCCCACGATTACTACGACAACGGCGCCAACGTCTTGACGCTCATGATCACGGTCGATTACGACTTCGACCAGTACCTTCGCTATATCGAGGCGGTTCATGAGGAGCTGCCCGATTTCCCCATCATGGCGAACATGGGGGACTTCGACCTTGCGATGGCGAACGAGCTCAAAGCGGTCGGCGTCGGCAGCGTTTACCATGCGATCCGCATGGGCGAGGGGCAAATCAGCAACCTGAGCGTCGAAGAGCGCGTGAAGACGATCGAATCGGCGCATGCGGCCGGTCTTAAGGTTTCCACCTGCACCGAGCTTATCCGCCCGGGCCTGTCTGCCGAAGATGTCGTCTGCGCGCTTGAAAGGGAGGTCTCGCTCGAGCCGGAATCGGGCTTTGCCGGCGGGTTCATCGCCGTGCCCGGCACCAAGATGTTCGACGCGCCGCGTTACAGCTGGTCGAAGATCAACGTCTTCGGCAACATTCTCCGTTTGATGACGCCGGAGGGGAAGATGCCCTTCGGCAGTGGCAACCACAACTGGGCCGAAGTCGGCACCAACCCGCGCGACGACAAGAACGAAACCGAGAAGGGCGGGCTCGGCCCCGATCTCCTGAAAAGCCGTATGGAGTTCGAGAACAAGGAATGGACCGTGCCGTTCGGGCCCTCGAAGTTCTGGTAGGAAAAACCGCAGGTGCGACGAGGGGCAGCGCCGTCCTTGCTTCGGTTGGGGCCGCGCCTTTTCGCGCAATGGACTGTGCCCAGTATAGTTGGCGCTCTTATAATGGATGGCATTGGAAGAGGATGCTACGACGAGGGGGAAGACGAGATGACCCAGGTATTCGACGAGGAAATCTATGACATCGTGGAGAAAGGCCTTTTGGGCAAGGGTTTGACCGAGGCGGAAACGCTCAAACTCTATCAAGTTCCCGAGACCTCGAAGGAGGCGGCCTACATCCGCTGGGCCGGGCAGGAGCTTTCCCTGCGCGCGGCAAACGGCAAGGCCGAGATCCATGCGCAGATCGGCCTGAATTCCACCATCTGCCCGAAGAACTGCAAGTTCTGCTCCTTTGCGGCGTGCAACTCGTCGCGCAAAGGGAAGTTCGAGCTCTCGAAGGAAGACGTGCTCGAATACGCCAAGCTTTACCGCGAAGACGGCGCGAACCTCATGCTTCTGCTCACCACGGCGAGCTACAGCTTCGAGAAGCTCGTCGACATGGTGGGGAGCGTGCGCGAGGCCATCGGCGACGACATGCCGCTTTTGGTGAACACCGACGACATGACGCTCGAACGCACGACGGCGCTCAAAGCGGCGGGCGCGAACGGCGCGTACCATGCCGTGCGCATGCGCGAGGGCATCGACACGGAGATTCCCGTCGAAAAGCGCATGGAAACGTTCGCGAACCTTGCGGCTGCCGGCATGAGCCTTTCGACCTGCGTGGAACCGGTCGGCCCCGAGCACACTCCCGAGGAAATCACGGAGGCGACGTTCCGCTGCATCGGCACGCACCCTGTGTCGGCGGGCGTTGGCAAGCGCGTCGCCGTTCCCGGCACGCAGCTGTTCGATTTGGGCATGCGCACCGACGTGTC
>CAKTSW010000025.1 GCA_934613165.1 uncultured Ellagibacter sp. | reverse complement strand
CTCGCCCACATGGTGTGGGGCGGCGACGGCTCGCTCATCGGCGACACCATCGGCGCGCTCGACTTCGCAGGCGGCGACGTCGTGCACATCTCCTCCGGCTTGACCGGGCTTATCCTCTGCCTGCTGCTCGGCAAGCGCAAGGGCTTCGGCATGATGAGCTACCGCCCGCACAACGTTCCGTTCGTGGCTTTGGGCGCAGCGCTTCTGTGGTTCGGCTGGTTCGGCTTCAACGGCGGCTCCCAGTTCGCGGCTGACGGCACGGCGGCCCTTGCGGTCGTCAACACCGTGGTCGCTTCCGGCGCGGCGCTCGTTTCCTGGATGATCGTCGAGCGCGTGAAGACGGGCAAGCCCACCCTCGTCGGTGCGGCAACCGGCCTTGTCGCGGGTCTCGTCGTCATCACGCCTGCCGCAGGCTTCGTGGAGCCGTGGGCCGCGATCGTCATGGGCCTTATCGTTTCGCCCATCTGCTACTTCGCCATTTCCTTCTGCAAGGCGAAGATCGGTTACGACGACGCGCTTGACGCGTTCGGTTGCCACTGCGTCGGCGGCATCGTCGGCGGCATCCTGACCGGCATCTTCTGCGTGCCCGAGCTTTCCTGGACCGACTTCGGCGGCCTCATCTACACCGGCGACCCGTCGCTCCTCGTGAGCCAGATCTTGGGCATCCTCATCACGATCGTGTTCGTCGGCGTGTTCGATGTGATCATCGGCTTCATCGTGAAGGCCTGCTTCAAGGGCAGCCTCCGCGTCAGCGAGGAAGCCGAAGCGCAGGGCCTTGACGTTGCGGAACACGGCGAATCCGCGTACCCTGCCTACATCGGCCTCGACTAACTGGCTCGTTTTCGAAAGGAGTTGAACAACATGAAAAGAATCGTAGCGATCGTTCGTCCCGAGAAGCTCGAGCCGCTTAAGGAGGCGCTCTTCGCGGAAAAGGTCGGCGGCATGACCATTTCCCAGGTGAATGGGTGCGGCAGCCAGCACGGCTGGAAGGAATACTACCGCGGCACCGAGGTTCTGCTGAACATGGTGCCGAAGGTGAGGTTCGAACTTGTGGTGGCCGACGACGAGGTGGACGGCCTGGTGAAGGTCATCACCGAGACGGCTCGCACCGGGAACGTCGGCGACGGCAAGATCTTCGTCTCGCCGATCGACGAGGTCATCCGCATCCGCACCGACGAGCGCGGGGAAGCGGCGGTGTAAGCGAAGGCGAAGCAAAGCGACTGTGCGAATCGTCACGCTCGTGGGGCGGTGTTCCTTTTAAGGGATGCCGCCCCGTTTTTTGGTTGTTAGGGAGATAAGCGCTTTCTAATAGTATATAATCCTAATAAAGATATGAGGCTAACATCCGAAAGGCTTGCGAATGACGACTTCATCGAACGACGCGGAGGGCGGCGCTCCCCGCGCGCGCAACACCGTTCAGCGCTCGCTCGTTTTGGAAGCGGTGCGCTCTCTTCATAACCATCCCACGTCGGCCGACGTGTACGAGGCGGTGCGCAAGAAGCACCCGAGCATCTCGCGTGCCACGGTGTACCGCAACCTTGGCGTGCTGGCCGAGAAGGGTGAGGTCCTGCATATTCCCGTAACGGGCGGTGCCGACCGCTACGATTTCCGCTGCGATTGCCACTTCCACGCGATCTGCGACAGGTGCGGCGCGGTGTACGACGTGGAGATGCCCGATGCCGACCTGCTTTCCCGGATAAAAGACAGCCACGGCTTCAACGTAACAGGCTACGACCTCATCTTCCACGGCATATGCCCCGATTGCGCTTAAGAAACCGCATTTTTCATGCGAGGACCGCGTGCGGAAATCTCGCGGGCTCCACAGGCGGCGCCCAATGACGGTTTTGCAAGGAACATCGCGTTTTCCGACCTCGAAATGGCGGCCTGCGACGGGTTTGCAAGCGCGCGGCGCGAGGATCACTCGCAAACCCGTCGCAGGCCGCCATGAAGGGGCGCGTTTTCCGCGAACGGCAGCCTTCCGATTTGCAAACCCGTCCTACGCTGCCATTTCGGACGTTCTTTTGAGCGCTCGGCTCTCTTCTGGCTTGCAAAACGGTCGTTGCCTGTCGTGGGGAGGGTCAGCTTCCGAAAGCAGCGCTCATGACTTGCTCAGCTTGGAAAGTCGTGTCAATCGGTCAGGCATCGAAGGGCACCGCGATATGCCCGGATGCACCAAGGACATCCCTGACGTGCGATTCGCCGAAGCGGCCCCTCTTTCGCGCTTGTCGGGTTCTTTTGTGCGTTTGCCTTGCGCGCAAAACGATGGGTTCCACGAAGAGCACTGCATGGTATACTAACCAAGCTTATGGGAAAACCTGTAGGCAGTAAGTAATGTTGGCCCCCGAGACATGTTTTGTTGCGCACCGGGTTGCTGCAAGGCGGTTCGGTTCTACCTACGTACGAACATGGTTACACGTAGCAATCAATCATGGCGAAGGGTCCCCGGAATTTGAAGGTTCGAAAGGGGTCCGTTTTGACCGAAATCAAGAACACTTCTGTCATCGACTTCACTGACGTTTCCGACGAGGAAATGAACAAGCTGATCGATGGCACGCTGACCGACTTCGACGAGGGCGATCTCGTTGACGGCACGGTAGTGAAGATCGAGCACGACGAGGTGCTCGTCGACATCGGATTCAAGAGCGAGGGCGTCATCCCCGTTCGCGAGCTGTCCATCCGCAAGGATGCCGACCCGTCCGATATCGTCAGCCTCGGCGACAAGATCGAAGCTCTCGTCCTCCAGAAGGAAGACAAGGACGGCCGTCTGATCCTCTCCAAGAAGCGTGCCGAGTACGAGCGCGCTTGGATCAGCGTTGAGGAGAAGTTCAAGGCCGGCGAAACGGTCACCGGCGAGGTCATCGAAGTCGTCAAGGGCGGCCTCATCCTCGACATCGGCCTGCGCGGCTTCCTGCCTGCTTCCCTCGTGGACCTTCGCCGCGTGAAGGACCTCGACATGTACCTGGGCACCGAAATCGAAGCCCGCGTCATCGAAATGGACCGCAACCGCAACAACGTCGTGCTTTCCCGCCGCGTGCTGCTTGAGGAAGGCCGCAAGAACGAGCGCGCCGAAATCCTCTCCAAGCTTTCCAAGGGCATGCGTCTCAAGGGCACCGTTTCCTCCATCGTCGACTTCGGCGCATTCGTCGATCTCGGCGGTATCGACGGCTTGGTTCACATTTCCGAGCTCTCTTGGAACCATGTCAACCATCCGTCCGAGGTCGTCAAGGTTGGCGACGAGGTCGAGGTCGAGGTTCTCGACGTCGATCTGCAGCGCGAGCGCATCTCCCTCGGCCTCAAGCAGACCACGGAAGATCCGTGGGTCAAGCTCGTCGAGGAGTACCCGGTCGGTTCCATCGTCGACGGCAATGTCACCAAGATCGTCCCGTTCGGCGCGTTCATCGAACTCGGCAACGGCATCGAGGGCCTGGTGCACATCTCCGAGATGGCTATGCGCCACATCGACACCCCGGCTCAGGTCGTCAAGCCTGGCCAGGAGGTCAAGGTGAAGGTCATGGAGATCAGCCCCGAGCGTCGTCGCATCTCCCTGTCCATGAAGGCTGCCGCTGAGGAACTCGGCTACGAGATCGAAGTGGACGAGTCCATCCAGGCCGAGGAAAAGCCGGCCAAGAAGCGCGAGAAGAAGGCTGACAAGCCGGCCGAGGAAAAGGCTGCTGAATAGCCCGAACGCTTTCATAACTTTCGCAAGGGAACCTGTCATTCGATGGGTTCCCTTTCTTTATGCGCCGAAAACGACGAGTGGGCCGTAGATGGGAATCGAATGGGCGCTTCGGTTGCTGCCCGTGTTGGGTATCTGAGACGTTACACTGTAGGGAGAAGATGAATCGGAGAACGAAAGGACGCCCATGACCGGATCATCGGAATGGACAACGCTTTCGCAGGCGTTCGCATTTTTAGGGAACTCGCTGCTCAAACCCATGTCGCAAACGTCCGATGCGGGTATGGACCAAACGTTTTGGGCGATGTTTCCCGATTTCGGCGATGAACGGGTTGCCGCTGCTTGCGATGAGGCGGCGGCATGCGTGCGGGTGCTGGTCGATCGTGGCGAGGAAGAAGGCCGCGACCCGGTGGAGTTGGCATCAACCGAGTTCACGCGGCTGTTCATCGGCCCGCCGAGCCCCGCTGCCGCCCCGTGGGAGTCGTTCTATCGCTCGGAGAGCGAGAATCCCGTAGGCTTCGGTGCGGCAACCTTCGCGATGCGCGACCTTCTGCGCGCGGCCGGCCTCGAAGTGAGCAACGAGAACAACCAGTACGAGGATCATATCGGGCTCGAGCTGCTTTTCCTGTCGGAGCTGTGCCGCAGGCGCGGGGAAGACGTCGCCGGCAAGGCGCGCGACGCGCTTTGCGGGGACGCGGCCGTCCTTTCGTTCGTATGCGACCATCCGCTCGGGTGGATCGGCGACTTGCGCCGCGCTGTGAAAGAAACGGCTCGGGGCGGCTATATCGATGGTGTTCTTGCCGTTGCCGAGGCTTTGCTCGGCTATCTTGCCGCAAGCTTGAAGTAGCTTGCAAAATCAAGACGCCGCCCGTTTTCTTGGAAAACGGGCGGCGTCTTATTGCTTTCGAAGAAGTCTCAGCAAAACGTTTCCGCAAGGTTTCTTTTGTCCATTTCCACTGCATCTGCTGCGAATGCGGCAAGTCGTGCATAGAAGTCGTCGCCTGAAAGCGCAGCCAGCTCCGCTGTTCGCGGTGTCCATTTCGAAAGGTGCTGCGTCAGAAAACTCAGTGCCAGACGCCTGTTCGCCGCTGCATTCGCGATATCGCCCGCCTTGAACGCGCGACTTGCTTCGTCATGGAGAAACGCCATGAAAGCGAGCTCTGATGCGAGCGAGTCGGGTTTAAGCGATTTCACGGCGATTTCGTAACCTGAAAGCGCTCTGAAGTCGAATCCCGTTTCGCGGTAGCACGACAGCACATGGGCGCTGCGAGCAACGGCGGGACTTCCGTATTCGACGCGGCCGTTCGCAATGTTCGCGGTCCAGACCGCGCGCTCTTCCCAAGCGATATGAAAGGCGCTCGAAGCCACGAAGAAACGATCGTAGTAGCGTTGCGCGAGAACAGCGTCTAGCGTCACGTCGGCGAAACGATCGTCGCCAAGAAGATCGGCGACATTCTTCATGTCACCGATGATGCGGTCGGATGGCTCATTGACCAGCGCTTCGGCAATTGTTTCATACACCACGCGCATGCCTTGGGACATACGCGCCGTCTCCTCGTGCGTTTGCGGGGTTTCGCACATGTTGTGTTCCTAACTTTCGATTCTCAAGGACGCGGTTGCAGCGACGAAGGCGTTTCGCTTCCTCGGTCGCGTTCCGAGAGGTTTCCGGGGGCCTTGGGCGGTGAAGCTTCGAGGCCCCCGGTCTAATCTGCTACATCGCGGCGACGGGAAGAGCCGCCATGACGATAAGGTAACGAAGCAGGAAGCCACCGATGAGAACCCCTGCCTCGCCTGCGAGTGCGAGGGCGGCGGGCTGCTCAGCGTCTTTTCTCGCCTTCGCGATTCGGCCAAGCGCCTGAGCAATCGGGAACGCAAGACCGATCGTGACGAAGCCTACCCAGAATAACGGGGCGTACCCACCGGTCAAAAGGGCTCCGACCGATGCGGCGGCAGCGGGAGCGGCCGATCCGCTCGTCATCGACACGGTGCCGAGCAACGCTACGACAAGCAGCGCTTCGAGTGCAGGTAGGATTGCGGCCATCTTTGCTGTGAAGGAGATGTTGCCGATCTCTTCGCGCGCCTTGAAATGCGCGATGACGAGAACGAGCGCGGATCCGGTCGACGCCGCCGAAACCAGGAAGAGGATCGGCAGGATAAGCGGATGCCAGAGGGGGAAAGCGGCAGAGGCGTCCCCGAGAAGCACTCCGGTGTAAGCGGCTACGCACACCCCGAGTGCCATGCCGGCGATGTCGAGCGCGCGCGGCGTCCTCTTCTTCGCGATAAGCAGGATCGCTGCTGCCGCGGAAACGACGATGAACAGAGACAGAATGATAACGCCCCAGGCCATGACCGAGCTCAGGTTCGTTATCAGATAGAAGAAGCGCAGCGGGTTCATAAGGCCTGCATGAGCGTCAACTACCAGAAGCAGCGTGCCAATCGCCACGCAAACGGGTCCAGCGATGAATCCTATCAGTTTAATCTTCGGGCAAGGCGTTTTAGCCATGCCCGCTATGCCGGAAAGCACGAATGCTCCAGCTCCCATACCCGCAAGGAACAGGTACAGTGCGATCATCCAATCCCATACCATGGCTCATCACCCCTCGTAGTGCTTCGCGACGTTGCCGCCCTTGTGGATGGCAGAGGCGACGGGCATCGCGAGCGTTTCGTCAAGTCCGATGTAATAAACGTGGGGGGAAAGTCCCAGGTCGGAATAGAGCGTTTCGATTGAGCACCCCGATAGTTTCTTGGAGATGTCGCTTTCGGGGTCGTTCATGTCGCCGAAGACGCGAGCATGCGTGATGCAGGTGCCGACGCATGCGGGGAGCATGCCACGGTCGGTGCGATGCGCGCAGAACGTGCACTTCTCGACTTCCCCGGAAGGCAGTTGATAGCGCACCTGGTAGGGGCAGGCGGCCATGCAATACTTGCAGCCGATGCAGCGGTCGGCGTCGACGGCGACTGTCCCGTTTTCGGTACGATGGCTCGCTCCGGTAGGGCACACCTTCACGCACGGGGCATCTTCGCAGTGATTGCACAGCTTCGGGATGTTCGCGCGGCGGATGACGCTTCCGTCTTCCACGTCGAAACTCTCGATCCAAGTGTTGAAGCAGCCGGTCGGCACGCCGTTTTCCTGCTTGCAGGCGACAGCGCATGCGTTGCAACCCACGCAGAGGGACAAGTCGATCAGCATTCCAAGCTTTCTCTCACTCATCGTTTATCCCTCCTTTAGGCTTTCTCGATTTTGTACATGCCGCCCGAGCGGCCAGGGGATGTTCCTTCGGGGTCGGCAAGGGGATAGATCTCGCTGATCGTGGGGTCGAGCATGGTTTGAAGGTGGATGCCGGCCGCGATTGCGGGGTCGCCCTTGCGCGTCTGTTCGCCTTCGATCGCGACGTCCTGCGCGCCGTAGGCACGATGCCCGTAACCGTATGCCACGCCGAACGTGCCCTCGGCGATGCCCGCGCGCACCATGGCTTCGCCTTCCATCACATCGCCTGTCGGGTTGGTGACCTTGATGGCGTCGCCGTCCTTGATGCCGAGCCTCTTCGCGTCGTCACGATTGAGCTCGAGGTAGTTGTGCTCGCACAGATCGCGCATGATGGGGCTGTTCGCCAAGAACGAGATCGAGCGGAAACGCGGCTTGTAGTTGGTCGAGCGGAACGGGAACTCCTCGCGCGAGTAGTGATCGTCGAGTGTGGAGTTGTCGGCGAATCTCTCGGGGTCGTTGGTGAGCGTCCCTGAGAGCTTTTCCCCGGTGAAGGGGTTCGCGTCGGCGGCCTTGCGGTTGCTGTAGAAGTGCGTCAGGTTCTCGGTGGCATACTTGATGGCGCCGTTCTTGCCCACGCAGTCCTCCATGGGCCAGAAGCGCCCGCCGCGCGAAAGGACGTTCAGGACCTTCGGCCATTCTTCCTCGGAAACCGCTTTTTTCCAGGCTGCGGGCAGGTTGTCGAGCGCTTGGAGCTTCACGTCGCTTTCGGCGACGTCGGCAACGGGCGTGGTGTCGTAGGCCATGTTCGCCACGGCCTTCAGGAAGAAGTCGCAGGCATCGTTTAAGGGCCAGGCGTTGCCGTCGGCGTCGGTTATGGCGTCATCGCCGAAACCGGGCACGTCGCACGCCTTCGCCACGTCGCAACAGAACGCCTCGAAACTCGCATGACGGTTATCCGAAATCTCAATGGTTTCCGGGGTTTTCGCAGGCCAACGAACCGAATTGCCCTTGCTCTTGAAGAATCCCTCGTTGGTGACCACGCCGAAGCTCTCGAACGGGTTGGTGTCGGGCACGATGTAGTCGGCGAGCTGCGCGTGCTCTCCGACTACGACGTCGCAGGCGATATGCAGCGGGATGACCGAGGTATCCTTCATGCGCTCGATCACCGTATCACGCAGCATTCCCGAAGTTGCCTGAATGGTGTTCGTCATCCAAGAGACGAGGATCTTCGCTTGGTAGGGGTATTGGGCGAGCGTCGAGATGAGCGCCTGGTTGTCCGACACGCCGGTGTGGCTGAACCAAGGAAGCAGGGGCTTGGGGTCGGTTTCCCCTGCGGCGATGCGGTTTTTGTACTCGTCGGTTTTCTCCCAAGTGCGCTTCGTGCGTCCGATGTTCTGGCAGTTCTTCGCGTCGGTGAGCGCGGGCTTGCCCTTCACGGTGGAAAGCTTGTAGCGCTTCCCGTCGGTGGTGGTGGAAGCTCCGATGCGCCGGGCGACCATGCCGCCGATCATCTGGTTCGATCCGATGAGCGCGTTCAGGATGGTGTAGGCAGCCATCGAGCTTATGCCGTTCGAGGTGGCGGTCGAGCCGAGGCCGGTCGTCGCGGCTTTCACGCCGTGCGAGGTGAATTCGCGGGCAACGGACTCGATCGTCTCGCGCGCAACGCCGGTTATCTCGGCGTACTCTTCCATCGTGTTGGAAAGCGCGCTGTCCTTCAGATAGAGGAACGCCGAGCGAACCTTCAGGCCGTTCACCTCGCCTTCGAAGTCGATGACGCCATGGGCTGCGTCGGTGTTGAGGGCCGCTTCGTTCGTGTCGGCGTCGATAACGATGTAGTAAGTGGGCTTGGTCTTGGCGGCAGGGTCGGCCTCGGGTTCGGTGAGGCCGGCATCGGCCGCCGTCATGAGTTTGCCGTTGTTCGCCGATGACTCGTCGTCGATCACGAGGAAAGACGCCCCGGTGTAGGAGGCGTACCCTCCGGCGACGGCGGTCTTGTAGTTGGAGTAGGAGAGGTAGTCGGCGTTGTAGGCCTTGTTCTCGATGATCCAGCGAATCATGCCCAAGGCGAGCTGGCCGTTTGTCGCGGTCTTGATGGGGTGCCAGGTGATGCCCTTGGCGCCGGGTGTGCAGCAGCTGTTGCCCAAAACGGGATCGAACACGTCCATCTTCGCGCCGTGCTGTTGAAGGTTGATCAGCGTGTCGCGGGCGATTTCCTGGAAGCTTTTGCCGTTAGAGCCGGGGAAGGTTCCGAGCCACAGGATGTACTCTGCATCGAGGGCGTCGGGTCTGAGGGAACGGGTGCCGGTTTGAAAGTACGAACTCGCACTTGCGGAGCCGCCTCAAGTGGAGGCATGCCCGTACTGGTTGACCGACCCGAAGCAGTTGACGAAACGCGTTCCGAACGTGGTGCGCCCATCGCCGCGCCCGCCGAGAAGCACGAGCTGGTTCGATTTCGGACCGAGCGTGGGCTCGGCGGGGTTCAAAGGCGTTTCGGTGTCGTGGATGGACAGGAAGCCTTCTATCTCCCGGTCCTCGCCGATGTCGGCGAACAGCTTGCCGCCTTCGGTGACCTCTTTGATGAGCTCGTCCCAGCTGATGGGCTTCCATTTGCCCTCGCCGCGAGCTCCTGCGCGCTTGAGCGGCATGGTGATGCGGTCGGGCTGACCGTATCCGTCTTGCGTTGCCTGCCCGCGCCCGCACGATGTGCCGCGGGTCGAGTTGCCGTAGCCGTTGGCGTAGCTCATGGAACGGTAGGCGTCTTCGAGCGGTGCCTCGAACGGCAGATACGGGTTCGCGCAGCTTGGGTTGTACGGGTTTCCGCCCACGGAGTACAGCGTGCTCCCGTCACGGGAAAGCTTCAGGCGGTTGCCGCATGAGCTGTAACATCCAAGGCATGCGCTGTAGCGGATGATGACATCGTCGTTTACTGTAACGTCGCCGGTTTTCGGGTCGACGGAAGCCTCGACGGGCTGTCCGTGGCCGTTTTCGGGCGCCGCGAAGTCGGCGTTGTCGGCAAGCGCTTTGTGGCACTGCCCGGATATGCCGACGCCTGCGATGCCGAGAGCGCCGGCCGCCCCCATAGCGGCGACGAAGCTCCTGCGGCTCATTTTGGTCGATTCCATATTCCCCTCCTTCTCGTCAAAAGATGTGTGGAACCGTGAACCAGTTTGCGGGCGCAAGACGGGGTGCGTCATCGTAACGGCATGGGTAAATCATCTCTCGAAAGGCATTCGCGCGTCTAACCACATCATGACTATTTTTTACGTTTCCCCAGGAAAATATGGGTGGTTAATCAGGTAGTGCAATCGTTTTCGACCGATGGGCGAGCAGGTGCGTTACACTTTCGGGAAGGTTTAGGGGTTTAAGTCGGAGGGGACGAAATGACGGCGCTTCGCAAAGCGTATGTGCTGCAGCTTCGGCGTGCGGTAGGGCTGGGCTGTTTTCTCGCGTGGATGTACTGCTCGCTATTCTCGTGCGGGCTTGTCCCCGTGGTCGTTCAGCTTTGCGGCGTCGAGCGCTCGTGGGTCTTCGCGGGGATCGGTCAAGTTCTCGGGGCGATCGTTGTGCTTGCTGTCTATGCCCGGTTCCGGGGGCGCGGTTTGGGTAACGCGGTTCAGCGCGCCATGGGGGTTGTCGGTTCCGGCTGCGCTTGCGTGGGGTCGGTTCTCGTTTGGGTGAGCCACCTCGACCTTTCGTGGTATACCGCTCTCACTGTTGCGGGCGGGGCATGCTGCGGCGTGGGGCTTGCCCTTCTCGCCCTTTTATGGGGCGCGCGTTACAGCAGCTGCGACGAGGGGCATATCGAGTCCGCCATACCGCTCTCGTTCATCGTTGCGTTTTTGATTTACTTCGTGTTGCTTGTGACGAAAGGCCCGCTATTCATGGTGGTCGACGCGATTCTGCCCGTTGTGTCGACTTGGATAGCGTTTCGCC
>CAKTSW010000024.1 GCA_934613165.1 uncultured Ellagibacter sp. | reverse complement strand
CACAGCACAGCACAGCACAGCACAGCACAGCACAGCACAGCACAGCACAGCACAGCACAGCACAGCACAGCACAGCACAGCAGATTCTATGCGGTAATTGGTAATCCGCCGTATCAGACTGAAGGAACCGGTAATAAGACTTTCGCACCGCCTATTTACCATGAATTTATGAACGCGGCTTTTGAGGTCTCAAATAAAGTTGAGCTTGTCACACCTGCAAGGTTCCTATTCAATGCAGGCAGCACGCCCAAACCTTGGAACAAGAAGATGCTGAAAGACGAGCATTTTAAGGTCATGCACTATGAAGCAGACGCATCGAAAGTATTCCCAAACACTGACATCAAAGGCGGCGTGGCGGTCACGTATCGTGACCAAAACAATATCTTTGGCGCAATCGGTACTTTTACGGCTTTTCCTGAACTGAACTCGATTCTCTGCAAAGTCAAGCGTTTGTGCGATTGCGGACTCGATTCGATTGTCGCTAATAGAGGAACGTATAGATTTTCTCAGCTTGCTTATACCGAAAGACCAGAAGAAATGAAAAGAGTTTCAGACAGTCGCATTCTTTCAAGCGCTTTCGAAAGGTTTCCTGAACTCTTTTTTAGCGACAAGCCTGATGACGGCCGCGAATATGTTTCAATTTACGGAAAAGAAGGTGGGCAGCGCGTTTATCGATGGATGCGCAAGGACTATTTAAAAGAGAATAATAACCTGCATAAATACAAAGTAATGGTGCCTAAAGCGAATGGTAGCGGAGCATTAGGAGAAGTGCTATCTACGCCGTTGATCGGCAAGCCGCTGATCGGCTTCACTGAAACATTCATCTCTGTTGGTGAAGTCAACAACAGAGATGAAGCTGAAGCTATTCTTAAATACGTTAAGTCGAAGTTTGCGCGTACCATGCTTGGCATTCTTAAAATCACTCAAGATAATACCAAGCCCGTCTGGCGGCTTGTCCCTCTCCAGGACTTCACTCCCAATTCCGACATCGACTGGTCGAAGTCTGTCGCCGACATCGACGAGCAGCTCTACGCCAAATACGGGTTGAGCGGTGACGAGATTGCCTTTATTGAGGGTCATGTGAAGGAGATGAACTAGCCATGGCGAGTATCGACATCTCCCAGATTATCGAGACCACCGCTCCCGCGGTGCCGCAGATCTATGCCTACACCACGCCCGAGATCGCCCGCCACAACGGTTGGACCAAGATTGGCTACACCGAGCAGGACGTGCGCGAGCGCATCAAGCAGCAGACGCACACCGCCGACGTGCAGTGGCATCTGGAGTGGAGCGGCAACGCCACGTGGGAGCACCGCGCGGGCACGTTCCACGACACCGACTTCCACGCCTACCTCGAGAAGCAGGGCGTCGAGCGCGAACCCAAGAAGGAATGGTTCAAGATCAGCGGCGAGGAGTCGCACCAGCAGTTCTACCGGTTCCGCGACACCGACGGCGTGCTGGACGCACCCGGTGCCGCCTCTTACACCCTGCGCGCCGAGCAACAGCGCGCAGTGGAGCAAACGGGCGCCTTCGCCCGCGCCCATTGGGACGAAGGCGGCGCGCATGGCGGCGAATTCCTGTGGAACGCAAAGCCGCGCTTCGGCAAGACGCTCACCGCATACGACCTGTGCCGCAGCATCAGCGCGCAGAAGGTGCTCATCGTTACCAACCGTCCTGCCATCGCCAACTCCTGGTACGACGACTACGTGAAGTTCGTTGGGGTAGATGGCGGCTACCGCTTCATCAGCGGCGTGGACGCCCTGGCCGGCAAGCCCTACTGCCTTAGCCGCGAGGAGTACCTGCGCGCCTTCCGCAACGACCCGGAAGGCCCTAAGGGATTCATCGAGTTCGTGAGCCTTCAGGACCTCAAGGGCTCCATCCGCTTTGGCGGCGTGTACCAGAAGCTCGACGAGGTGGCCGACCTCACCTGGGACGTGCTCATCATCGACGAGGCGCACGAGGGTGTGGACACCTTCAAGACCGACGTGGCGTTCGACCACATCAAGCGCCGCTTCACGCTGCATCTCTCCGGCACACCCTTCAAGGCCATCGCAAACGAGAAGTTCGCCGACGACGCCATCTACAACTGGACCTACGCCGACGAGCAGCAGGCCAAGCGCGACTGGCCCGCTGACTCCGAACAGCCGAACCCCTACGCCAACCTCCCCAAGCTCAACCTGCTCACCTACCAGATGAGCGACATCGTCGAGCAGGAGGCCCGCGGCGGCATGGAGATCGACGGTGAGCAGACCGAGTTCGCCTTCGACCTCAACGAGTTCTTCTCGACCAAGCAGAACGGCGGCTTCGTACATGACGCCGACGTGGACACGTTCCTCGACGCGCTCACCATGCAGGTGAAGTTTCCGTTCTCGACGCCCGAGCTTCGCGACGAGCTGCGCCACACGTTCTGGATGCTCAACCGCGTCGACTCCGCGCGTGCCCTCGCAAAAAAGCTGAAGGCGCATCCCGTCTTCGGGGACTACGAGGTGGTTCTCGCCGCCGGCGACGGCAAGATCGACGCCAACGACGAGAACGAGAAGTCGCTCGACAAGGTGCGCCGCGCGATCAAGGATCACGACAAGACAATCACGCTGTCGGTCGGCCAACTCACCACGGGCGTGACCGTTCCCGAGTGGACCGCCGTGCTCATGCTCTCGAACATGGCGAGCCCCGCACTGTACATGCAGGCGGCCTTCCGCAGCCAGAACCCGTGCCTCTTCGACCTGGGCGGTGGCAACTACGCGCGCAAGGAGAACGCCTACGTCTTCGATTTCGACCCGGCGCGCACGCTCACCATCTTCGAGCAGTTCGCCAACGACCTGTACGGCGAGACCGCGCGCGGCGGCGGCGACGTGGAGACGCGCGAGCGCCACATCCGCCAGCTGTTGAACTTCTTCCCCGTCTACGGCGAGGACGACGAGGGGCAGATGGTCGAGCTCGACGCCGAGCAGGTGCTCAGCGTGCCGAGGCGCATCCATGCCCGCGAGGTGGTCAAGCGCGGCTTCATGAGCAACTTCCTGTTCCAGAACATCGCGAGCGTCTTCCGCGCTCCGGCAGAGGTCGTTGAGATCATCCAGCGCTTCGACCCCTACGAGCAGGGCAAGGCGCAGAACGCTGAGAAGAACAAGGTCGAGATTAATGAGGGCACGGCCGACGAGCTCTCCATCAACGACGAGGGCGAGGTGGAGATTCCCGACGAGCAGGTCGTAGGCAAGGCGGCGGACATATTCGGGCCGAAGGTCTACGGCGACATCGCCGTCGAATTCTCGAGCCATGTGGACGACATAGCGAAGGCGCACGAGGCCGAAGACGATGACCGGGCGATGCTCGACAACCTCAAGGAGGCATTCAAACAGAGCGTGACCGCGCCTTTGGTTCAGGCCGCCAAGGAGAGCTACGGCAGCGAGCTCAAGCCGCGCCAACAACAGCAGATTGAGCGTAAGGTCCAGGCGGACGCCGACATACAGCTCAACCGCCAGGTTGGCGACTACCAGATCCAGGCGCGCCGTATTGAGCAGTCGCGCAAGGACGAGCTCAAGGCGGCAAGCAGCGCGGCCGAGCGCGCCGAAGTGAACCAGCGGCATGACGAGCAGAAAGCCGAGGCGTTCCAGGCGCTCGCCCAGAAGCTCGAGGACTCCCGCGAGGAGCTCGTGCAAAGCGCTGGCGAGACGGTGGTGCGTGAGGTGGAGACGGCTAAGAAGGAAGAGGAGAAGCAGGGCATCGAGGACAGGGTGCGTGCCCATCTGCGTGGCTTCTCGCGCACCATCCCGTCATTCCTCATGGCCTACGGCGAAGAGGGCACGACGCTCGCGAACTTCGACACCGTGATTCCCGCCGACGTCTTCCTGGACGTTACGAGCATCACCGTGGACGAGTTCCGCTTCCTGCGCGACGGCGGCGACTACACCGATGGCGAGACCGGCGAGGTTAAGCACTTCGTTGGGCACCTCTTCGACGAGGTGGTGTTCAACGACTCCGTGAGCGAGTTCATCAAGCTGCGTGAGCGCTTGGCCAACTACTTCGACGAGTCCCAGACGGAGGACATCTTCGACTACGTGCCGCCCCAAAAGACCAACCAGATCTTCACGCCGCGCAGCGTCGTGGTCGAGATGGTGGACCTCTTCGAGAAAGAGAACCCGGGCTGCTTCGACGACCCGAGCCACACCTTTGCCGACCTGTACATGAAGTCGGGCCTCTACATCACCGAGATCATCAAGCGCCTGTACCGAAGCGAAGGCATGAAGGCCGCTTTCCCGGACGACCGCGAGCGGCTGGATCACATCCTGGAGCACCAGGTGTTCGGCATCGCGCCCACCAAGATCATCTACGAGATCGCCACGCACTTCATTCTGGGCTTCCACGACGAGGTCGGCCAGGGTTGCGACTCGAACTTCGAGCTCGCGGACTCCGCGGAGCTTGCCAAGGAGGGCACGCTGGACGCCTACGTCGAGCGCGTCTTTGGGCACAAGCTGGGCGAGGCATAGAGCGTGGCAGAAGTAGTCGACAGCCGGCAGGGCGTGCGTTCGCAGGCGGCGCGCGAGGCGGCGGATGCCGTGCGGCGCGACGGCGCCGAGCTGTGCGCTCGCTTGGTCTTCCGCGTCTCGCGAAACGAGCTGAGGCGCGCGGGGATCACCACGCCCGCCGCGCTCTACGACGAGCTGAAGCAGGTCTTCTGGAACGCCGATGAGGGTGTCACCCTAGGCGACCACCTCTCCGTCGGGTTCGGCAAGGTCGACCGCCGCCGCCAGGTGCGAGCCTTCGCCGAGCGCCATGCGGACGAGCCCAGAAACGTCGCCGCAAAAGCCTACGAGCGCGAATATGGCTTCAGCGCGGGCATCGCCGCGATATGGCTCGACCTGTTCGCCGTGCCCACGGACGTCAGCGTCTCGAAGTGGCTAGGCATCGAGACTGCCAAGCATTCAACCGACGACGCGGCCGCCCGCGCGGATGTACCCGAGGCGAGCGACGCCGAACGCGAGGCGCCCACCCTCGAGGGCTTCCTCGACCGGGAGCTTGCCGGCCGCATCTGCGACGCGGGGCTCGTTCGCAGGCGCTTTGCCTTCGAGTTTCCCGACGATCCACCCGAAGTGCTTGACCACGGCATCGAGGGTGCAGGCTACTACGAGGACCGCGGCCTGCTCTTCCGAGAAGGGGGCACCCCGAGCGACCACTTCACGCGGCTATTGGCCGAGCATCCGTCCTTCGCGAAAGACGACGCCGGCTTCGAGAGCGCCGTTTGGCAGCACCCCGCCTTCCGCCACGTGCTGCGCCAGGCGCTTTCGGACCATCGAGTGCTTCTCTACGAGGGCGACAGCTACATCTCGTTCGCGCGGCTGCACGACGTGCTGGGCGCACGCATGGCGGACATCGAGTCTTACGCGCCCGCGGTGAGCATGGATGCACCCGAAGGCGAGCCCTTTACCGTGGCGAGCCTGCGCGCGGGCGGCGCCGTATCGCATCCGCTGTACGGGCTGGACATGCCCGACGACTTCTACGAGGGCCTGCTCGACGCGGGAGGGCTCCTGCGCAGCTGCACGCTCGCCGGAACAAAGGTGTTCGTTGCCGGCGGTGAGGGGCGGCTTTCCGCAGCCGACCTCATCGAGTGGATCGTCGCCCATCACGAAGGAATCGAGCGCGATGACCTGCCGAGGCTGCTCGCAAACAATCTGGGCATCACGTGTCCGGCGCCGCTCCTGACCACGACTGTTTACAACTCCGACGTCTACTACGACGACATCGGGGACGCATACTACTCATCCATGGAGGCATGGAAGAAGGAGGCACGAAATGAGCTTGCTTGAGGAAGGGATCACGACAGGAAACGTCCTGCCGACGGGTCGCAAGGAGAAGCACTCCATCGACAACGTGACGCGCGACTTCGACATCTACCGCATCAAGTGCGACCTTCTGTTCTACAACGACCAGAACGACCGCATCGCCACTTGGGTCAGCGAGTACAACTCCGCGCAGGGCGCGGACCTGCTCGCCCTCGGCCGCGACGAGTACAACGGCGTCATCGAGGATTTCATCGTCGAGAGCAACCCCGGCGCGCTCAGGAAGACCGAGAAGAGCATCGCCCTTCGCGGCCAGCTCAGGCCGGGCATCGTGCTCAACGATGGGCGCGTCATCGACGGCAACCGACGCCTGACCTGCGTCCGCCGCCTTGCGCGGGCGAACAACGAGGCGGGCTGGTTCGAGGCCGCCATCCTAGACGACGCCACAGGCAGCGACCCCAAGCGCATCAAGCTGCTCGAGCTCGCCATCCAGATCGGCGAAGAGGAGAAAGTGGCGTACGACCCCGTCGACCGCCTCGTCGGCGTATACCGCGATGTGGTGAAGAACCACCTCATCACCCCAGCGGAGTACGGCAATGCGACGGGCATGACAGAGGCCGAGGTCAAAAAGCTCGTCGACCGCGCCCAGTACATGGAGGAGTTTCTCGAATTCTGCCAGGCCCCCGAGCAGTACCACCTCGCCCGCGCCCTCAAAGTCGACGGCCCCTTGGGCGAGTTCAACCGCGTGCTGAAGAAGTATGACAGCAGGCGCGACAAGCAACTCGTCAAACAGCTCATGTTCGCCAACATGGTTGTGCAGCCCGAGGGTGACATCACCCGATACGTAAGAGACTTCGGCAGCGTTGCGGGCACGGACGCGGAGGCCGACTTCAAGGTCGCCGAGCAGCAGGCAATGCCCGAGCTCCTCGAGAAGATGGGCCCCGATGCCCTTACCCGCGAGAAAGTAAGCGAGCTGCGTTCGGATGCCAATCTCGTCAACAGCTTCCAGCGTGCCGGCGACCGCGCAAGGGAGACCGTGCGCCGCGTCAAGCTCATGGACACGCCCGCAAAGAAATCCGCTGACTGCCTCTCCGAGCTTGAGAAGATCCTTCCCGAGATGCTCGACGTGCTGGGACCCGACGAGCTCGAGAAGGTGCGCCGTAACCTCGTGGCCGTCGCCGACAAGGTGGAAGAGCTGATCGGTGAGATCGATGAGCGCGCCTAGGGCCGTCGTCTGCTACGACGAGGGGCGGCCCGGCATGTACCTACGCATCGAGGGGCAGGACATCGTCTCGTTCATGGCCTCGGCCGCATGGCGCGCCTGGCTGTACTACCCGGCGAGCGCCGTCGACGGCACCGACCGCGACCGCATCCTGCTCGACGGCGGCATGGGCCTGCGCGAGTGCCAGGACATGCTCGAGGCGATCATGGAGGCCGACGGCCACGGCGTCGATATCGTGGTGGACCCAAGCTCCGGCGCCTTCGTGAACGCTGGCGAGACTTATATCCGCGAGCGCTCCGAAGTGGGGCTGGCCATCAAGGCGCAGACCGCCGAGGGCATTGCCAACGACCCTCAGTTGGGGCCGCGCTTCCGGGAGTTCCGCGACGTGGTGAACGCCTCGATGGTGCGCCCCCTGCGCGACCGGCAGATGCTCGACGCCTTCTTCATGGCGACGGTTGGGCGCGCGGCGGACTTCTCGGTGCCCGGCGCCGGCAAGACCGCGACGGTGCTCGGCGTGTTCTCTTACCTGCGTCATTTGGGCCTTGCACGGCGCATCGTGGTGGTTTGCCCCAAGAACGGCTTCGAGTCGTGGGAGAAGGAATGGATCGCCACCTTCGGGGAGAAGCTGCCGCTGCGCTGCTTCTCGCTGGGAGACCCCGCAATAGCGGCAATGTCGACCGAGCGCAGACGCAACGCGCTATCACTCGACAGCGGCGCATGCAACCTGTTCACGTTCAACTACGAGTCGCTCTCGGGCTACGTGCGAGAGCTGCATTCCATCATCCCCGACCAGACCCTGCTCGTGTTCGACGAGGTGCACCGGGTGAAGGCCATCGGCGGCAGGCGTGCGGAAGCCGCGCTCGAGGCGGCCGACGGCGCTAAGTTCGTGATCGCCCTTACGGGAACGCCCATCCCGAACACTTACCAGGACATCTACAACCTGCTGCACATCCTGTACCCCGAGGACTACGACACGTTCTTCGGCTATGAGCCGGGCGAGCTCCGTGCGCCCGATGCGGACCTCCAGGCAAGCCTCAACGATAGCTTGGCGCCCTTCTTCTGCCGAACGAACAAGGACGAGCTCGGCGTGCCGCGCCCGGAGCCCGACGAGATCGTGGAGGTCGAGGCGACGCCTGACGAGGACACGTTGCTGCGAGTCCTGTATGCGTCTTGCCCCAACGCGCTCGCGAGGATCATACGCACCCTGCAACTCGAGAGCGATCCCGAGATGCTCTGCTCTGCAGTGGACCCCGGCGATCTCGAGTACGTGCTCGACCAAGTCGGCGACGACTACTCGGACATCGACTACGTCGACTTCTCGCAGACGTTCTACGAGGCCATCGAGCGAAGCCGCCCGAGCTCGAAGCTCGTGGCGTGCGAGCAGCTCGTGGAGCGCATCGTCACCGAGAGCCGCCCCGTCATCGTATGGTGCATCTTCGTCCGCAGCATCGCCAACCTCCGCCGCGACCTCGCAGCTATGGGTATTCCCGCCGAGGCAATCTACGGCGCAACGCCTCAGGAAGAAAGACGCGAGATTCTGGACGACTTCCGCGCGGGGCGCTTCAGGGTGCTCGTAACCAACCCGCAGACGCTCGCCGAGTCGGTCTCCCTGCACAGCGTCTGCCACGATGCGGTGTATTTCGAGTACAGCTACAACTTGGTGCACCTGCTGCAGTCGAAAGACCGCATACACCGTCTGGGCCTGCCCGATGACCAGAAGACGCGCTACTACTTCATGCGCGAGAAGTTCATGCGCGACGGCAGGGAACTATCCCTCGATGCCGTGATCTACGACCGCCTGAAGGAGAAGGAGCAGACGATGCTCGACGCCATCGACCGCGGCTGTCTCGAGGGCGGCTACCTCGATGACGAGGACCTGCGCATCATCTTCGAGCGCCTGCTGGGAGAAGATGCCAGGGGTCTCGAATATTAAAAGACAGGGCAGAACGCAAGACCCCCGATCACCTAAAACCCGTATTCGTTTGAGCGGAGGCTTTCGTGAGGTAGTCGGCGTTTTTGGGGACTTACGAATTCGCTAGCTGCGCTGGCGTGAAATTGCAAGGAGGATAATCGGGCGTGAAAATAGACCTGCATTGCCATACGTTGGCGACCAAAGGCGAGGGACGGGAAAGAAACGTTACCCCTGAACTGTTCGCCGAGAAAATTGATGCAGCGCAAGTCGACATCGTTGCGGTAACCAATCATAACCATTTCGACCTTGATCAGTATGAGCTATTACGCAGCGCGGTCGATGGAACTGCCCAGGTTTGGCCTGGTGTTGAACTCGATATAGAGCGTTGGTCTGGTGGGAAACCTTGGCATATGGTCGTGATAACGAGCCCTGACTCGAAGGTTTCTTTCAGTGAGTCCATCAAGTCTTTGCAAAATGGTCAGAGCCCAAAAGATTGCAGCTGGCCATTTGAGACAATATGGGAGGCCTTCAAGGATTCCGACGCTCTGTTCATCTCGCATTGCCATGACAAGGCGCCCGCTATCACCGAGGAAGAGATTGCGCGTGTTGGAGAGATAACAGACAACGATTGGCGCTTCTATTTTGAGCCGAGAACGCTGATGACGCTTGGAATATGGTCGAACCACGGTCGCAATATGCTCATGGGAAGCGATGTTAAAGACTGGAACAGATACGAAGAGGGGGATTTCGTCTCACTCAGAGTCAATGTTGACAGTTTCGAGCAGTTCTATCTTCTTGCCAAGCGAGACCACCAAGTCGTCGAAACGCTTCTGAACAAGAAAAGGAGAATGAGGGTCATCGCCCATCCACATGACTCAGTAGCAATCGAACTCCCGCTGTATCAGGATGTAAATGTGCTATTCGGCCAAAAAGGAACTGGCAAGTCCGAGATAGTTAAGTCGATTCGCTCGCAATTCGAAGCTGACGGTATTAAAACCGCCTCCTATATTGGCGGACAGAAAAATACCGCCTTCGATCAGCTGATGACCGTAAAGAATGGAGAGCGATCTTGCTCAAGCTTCGGACGGTCGGAATGCCTGCAGGAGATACAAACGGTGATCGACTGGGCAGATGAACTCCCAACTCCCATCTCTCATTACATCCAATGGCTAAAGACGGTTGGCAATAGCGATAAGAAGGACCGCTTCAAGCTGTCGGAATGCCAGTCGCTTCCCCAGGTGAGCGATGCTGCCCTTAAGACGGCTAAAGGTGATTACGGATCAATAGACCTCTTTATGAAAGACTGCAGTGAGCGCGATCTCGGCAAGTATCTGAAGACAGAAGATAGCGCGACTTTCTTTTCGCTCTTCGAAAAGCTACGTCGGTCAGCCGCCTCCGTCGTCAAACGAGAGTACATAGATAAGGAATCTACCGCCCTTGCCAACAATGCACTGATTCAAATCAAGAATTGCATCGACAAAAAGTCGGACACTCAATCGAAGCCAAGCGATACTGGATTTCTTCGCTTTGCGCTAGGTCGCATGAATCTCCTTAGCGCTGTCGAAACGATTAAAGAGAATATGAAAGGGGGAGTCAGGGAGACGCCAAGCTATCTCGGAACACTTGAGGATAAAGGCAGACTTGACATCGTTCTTCAAAGCCGATGGCTATGCTCGAATTCAAAAACCGCAGAGTTTAGCCTGAAGATTACCGCGCTCAAAAATTGGCGCAGCAAGCTAAATGCCCTTGCAGCATCGATTTGTTCTCCCGGTCTGCCAGAGATGGTAGAAGAGTTCAAAACGGCACACCAAGAGTCTGGGGTGAACGATCTCTCCGCGTTTATCGGCCTCGAAAA
Source organism: uncultured Ellagibacter sp. (assembly GCA_934613165.1). Classification (GTDB taxonomy): domain Bacteria; phylum Actinomycetota; class Coriobacteriia; order Coriobacteriales; family Eggerthellaceae; genus Ellagibacter. The sequence goes on along the minus strand of CAKTSW010000024.1, from coordinate 122 downwards.
GTACGTCATTACGGCTGAGGACGGAAAACGCTACAACCCATCTGATGGCGAAAAGGGCATTCTCGTCATAGAGAGAACTTTGAACCAAGAGGCTGATGTGTATCTCCTTGACGAACCAGAAC
>CAKTSW010000023.1 GCA_934613165.1 uncultured Ellagibacter sp. | reverse complement strand
TGGAATGCCCCGAGGCGGTCGACGCCATCAAACAGGGCGACGTCGTGGACGTCGACGCCGATGCGGGCGTCATCACCGACACCACGACAGGCGAGACCTTCAAGGCGCAGCCGTTCCCGCCGTTCATCCGCGAGATTATCGAGGAAGGCGGTCTCATCAACCGCACGCGTAAGGTGCTGGGACTGTAGCGCCCTCGCGTAGAGTTCAACTTGCGGGCCCCGTTCGGCTTCACGTGAACCGAGCGGGGCCCGCGTTCTTTTGGGCGCATATGAGGGATGGGCTTTGTGCTCATCGCGGTCGTTACCTCTTCCTAAAAGTAGCGTTTCCGCATGTCAGTAGCTGGTATTCGAAAAAGCGAATGGGGATAGCCTATTAAATCTATAGGCAAACACAGTAAATGTTCTTTACAAAGCCTACTAAATCGATAGACTAACAAGGCGTAAAGACGAGAAAGGAACTTCCCATGGCTGAACAAACAGAAGGGCGCCCGGCTTCGGGGCTCGCAACCGCCGAAGCGCTTCCCTCTGCCCGTGCCGCCGAGGCCGCGGAAAACGGTGGAACGCGAAGCTTCGACCTTTTGAAGAATCTCGCGGCAACGAAGAAGATCGGGGAAGACATCCCGGTGGCGGGCTGGTTCCACTTTCCGCTTTCGGATGCCGACCCCGACGAGTTCATCGCCGAGACCGAGCGGCAGACGGCGGAACTGCGTTGGGACCTTGTGAAGGTCATGACGAACGGCAACTACCTGCCCATCGCCTATGGTGCGCGCTACGATTGGTCGACGAACCCGCAGAAGTGGGACGGCGAGTTTCACAGCCACCCGATCACGAGCGCCCACGATGCGGCGACCCTGCCCGTGCTCGACGCGAAAGAGGGAATCCTCGATCGCGAGGTCGAGATCGCTCGCCGCTTGGTAGAGCATTACCGCGGCAAGAAACCCGTTCTGGCCACGTTGTTCGACCCGATCAGCTGGGTGCAGGAACTGAGCACGCCGCTCGACCCCCGTTACGTTCGCGAGCTGTTGGCCACCGACACCGATGCGCTCGAGCATGCTCTCGAGGCCATTCAGCAGACGAACGAGAATTTCCTCGAGCGCCTGATCGAAGTCGGCATCGACGGCATCTTCTATTCCGTGAAGTTCAGCACGTCGCAGCTGCTCACGCCCGAACAGCATGCCCGCTTCGTGCTTCCCTACGTGAAGCGCACGAACGACCAGCTTGCGGGCCGCACGTGGTTCAACATGTTGCACGTGCACGGGGATGCGGGCCTTTACTTCGACGATTTGCTGCAGTTCGACAGCTTCAACGCGCTGAACTGGGAAAGCGAGGCGGAGGTTGAAGGCGTGACCAGCATCGCCGATTTGCGCGCGAAGACGGACAAGATTCTTATTGCGGGTATCGACCAGCATCACGATTTCGATGGCACGTCGGCTCAGGTTCGCGAGCGTTTGGCGGCGCGTCTTGAAAGCGCCCTTTCGCAGAACGCCGGCGGGGCATTCGTCTTCGGCCCCGGTTGCACCCTTCCGCTCAATCGCGACAGCTGGCTATTCGGGCACATCGCCGAAGTCGCCGGCCGCAGGTAGGGTTGCACGATGATCAGCATTCAAGGGCTGTGCAAGAACTATGGCGATACGCCGGTGCTTAAAGGCGTCGATATCACCATCGAGGACGGCGAAATCTACGGCCTGGTTGGTGTGAGCGGTGCGGGAAAGTCGACGCTTCTGCGCTGCATCAATGGGCTTGAATCGTTCGACGAGGGAAAGCTCGAGGTCAACGGCGTGGAAGTCGGTGGGCTCACGGAAAAGGAGCTGCGTCAATTCCGCAAGGGAATCGGCATGATCTTCCAGCACTTCAGCCTGCTCGAGCGTAAAACGGTTGCCGAGAACGTGGGGTTCCCCATGAAGTGCTTCGGCGTGCCGAAGAGCGAACGTGCCGCGCGTACCGCCGAACTCCTTGACCTTGTGGGCCTTAAAGACAAAGGCGACGCGCGCCCGCGGGAGCTTTCCGGTGGCCAGAAGCAGCGCGTTGCCATTGCCCGCGCCCTTACCATGGACCCGAGCGTCCTGTTGTGCGACGAGGCGACAAGCGCGCTCGACCCCAACATCACCCGATCGATTCTGAAGCTGCTTCGCGACATCAACCGCGAATTGGGCATCACTATCGTCGTTGTGACGCACGCGATGTCGGTGGTGAAGGAAATCTGCGACAAAGCGGCGATTTTGGAACACGGTGTTGTCGCGTACGCCGGGGATGTTCAGGAGCTGTTCCTTATGCACTCCGACAAGCTCGAACCGGTTATCGGCCATGCGCATGGGTACGATTGCGAACCCGGCGAGGCTGCGTACCTGATCGCACAGCACGAAAGCGACGAGGGGCTGCTGTCGCGCCTGGCTCTTTCTTCCGGCGTCGCGTTCCGCGTGGTGTGGGGCGGGCTCGACTCGTATCGCGGGCACATGGCGGGCAGCTATGTGCTGACGGTTCCGGAAGCGCAAACCGCCGCATTCGAGCGGTTCTTCGAAGGAGAGCCTTCGGTGGCTTGGCAGCGTCTTGACAGCAGGAAAGGGTAGGGGGTCGTCATGGGGTTCTCATGGGACGTCATTATCAACCGGATCATCATTCCCGGGGTGTGGCAAACGCTCGAGATGGTGGTTTTCGGCTTCATCTTTTCCGTCGCGATCGGCTTTCTTTTGGCGTTGGTGCTGGTCATCACATCGCCTCGAGGGTTGCACCCCTGCACTCCGCTGTATAGGGTGCTCGATTTCGCGATCAACGTGCTGCGGTCGTTCCCGTTCATCATCCTCATGATCGCGATCATGCCGGTTTCGCGCCTTTTGTTCGGAACGGTCATCGGGTCGAAAGCGGCCATCTTCGCCATCACCGTTGCGTGCGCCCCGCTTCTTGCCCGCCTGCTTGAAAGCTCGTTTCGCGAGGTCGACCCCGGCCTGATCGAAGCGGCGAAATCGTTCGGTGCTCCGAATTGGCGTATCGCGTGGAACGTGATCGTGGGCGAGGCGGTTCCGTCGCTCGTTTCGAACATCACGCTCGGGACGGTTTCCATCTTGGGGTGTTCGGCGATGGCCGGCGTCGTCGGTGCGGGCGGCTTGGGCGCCATCGCGCTCACGTACGGCTACCAGAACTTCAACGACGAAATCATGTACAGCACCGTGCTCATTCTGGTCGTGCTTGTGCAGCTGATCCAGTATGCGGGCAACAAGTTGTACCTGCGTATCAAATAAACGGTTTCTCGGGGGGGGGTGAAACCCCAGCTCATCAGCTCAATCTTGGTTTTATTGACGAGAGCGCGCTAGCCTCTCATTATTGAAAGGATACTAACTATGAACAACCAGCCTCTTTCCCGTCGCTCTTTCTTGGGGTTGTCGGCTGTTGCCGCGGCGACGGCGTTGTCAGGCGCTGCTTTGACGGGATGCTCGACGTCTTCGGGGTCGGCTTCGTCTACCGACAGCGGATCGGGCGATCAGTCTGTTCCCAACCCCATCACCATCGCCTGCCTGGCGCGCGAGGAGCCTGACGTGCGCTTCGTCGCCGACAAGCTGAAGGACAAGTACACCATCGAGGCGAAGGTGTTCGGCGACAACAACGCCATCAACGAGGCGACTCTCGACGGCAGCGTGCAGGTGAACTACTTCCAGAACGTGCCATACCTGAAATCTTGGAACGAATCCAAGGGAACCGACCTGGTCACGTACGGCGACACCGTTTTCTACACCATCGACATCCTCGTTTCGAAGAAGTACAAGACGCTCGACGAGCTTCCCGAGGGCGCGAAGATCCTGGTCGCTAACGACAACGCGAATCGGGCTCGCGAGTTGCAGCTGCTTGAAAGCGCCGAGCTGCTCAAGCTTTCCGAGGGCGTTGACCTGCCGACGACGTTCGATATCGTGGAGAATCCGAAGAACCTGGAGATCGTCGAAGTCGATCCGCGCAGTCGCGTAGGGGCGCTTCCCGATGCCGACGCGATGGTCGCGCCTTCCATCACCGTGTATCAGATGAACGACCCCGACTTGTCGGTCGAAACGGCGCTTGCCAAGGAAGAACCCTCGGTCTACGAGGCCACGGGAGGAACCCTTCTCGTGGTAACGCCCGACACCGAAAGCGCGGATCCCCAGTGGCTGCAGGACATCGACGACGCCTTCCATACGGACGAGTTCGCGGAATTCCTTAAGGATACTTATAAAGGAGCGAAGGCGTCCCCTTCAAAATAGCGGCATTATACCTGATGAGATAAAGAAAATAACAGCAGCAACATTCGAATTCAGATAGGAGATCATCATGGCAACGGTTATCGTTACGGGCAACGCGAAGGTCGAGCAGGAGCGCGAAGAGGAGTTCGTCGCGAAAGCCGGCGATGCGGTCACGAGCGCGCTCGGCTTGCCGTCGAACCTCAAGAGCATCCATTTCTACCCTGTGCCCGACAGCCGTTTCACGAAGAAGGACAAGCCGGAGCTGACGTTCTTCGTGTACACCGCACCCGATAAAACCACGGAGCAAAAGCGCGTGCTCGTGAAGAACGTCGCCGAAGCGGTGGATGCGTTCTTCGGGGCCGGCGAGGTGACGAGCGTCGTCATCGTGAAGATCCACGAGGATCAGAATGTCGGCGTGAACGGCGTGCTCAGGCTCGATGCCAAGGCTGCCGCCGAGAACAAGTAGGAGAGCCTTATGCGATATGTCGAGATAGGGTCGACCGGCATCAAGGCTTCGGCGATCACGCTGGGGGCTATGGGCCTCGGCGGTGGGTTCCGCTATCCGGATGCCGACGACGACGTGTCGGTGCGCACGGTTCAGCATGCGCTCGACGAGGGAATCAATTTCTTCGACACCGCCCCGGTGTACGGTTTCGGGCATAGCGAGGAGGTGCTGGGCCGCGCGCTGAAGGGTCGCCGCGACGAGGCCGTCATCAGCACGAAGTGCGGCCTGTGGTGGGAAGACGACGAAGGCAGCTACCGGTTCACCTGGGACGGGCATGCCGTTAAGCGCAACCTGAGCGCGCGCACCATCCGCCGCGAGCTCGAGCGCAGCCTGAAGCTGCTGCAGACCGACTACATCGACATCTACTACGTGCACAACCCGGCGTGCCCGCCCTTCCTGACGCCGGTCGAGGAGACGATCGACGTCCTGAAAGAATTCGTGAAGGAAGGGAAGGTTCGCGCGCTGGGGGTTTCGAACTGCGATACGGCCTACGCTCAGAGTTTCCTCGATCGTGGGGCGAACCTTGCCATGATCCAGCGGCACTTCAGCATTCTGGAGCGCGGCCCTGAAAAGGACATCCTCCCGTATGCTCGCGAGCATCATCTGAGCGTGCATGGGTATTCGCCGCTTGAGAAAGGCCTGTTGGCGGGCACGATCGGCTTGGGGTATGACGTCTCAGGTGACGAGAGCCGCAAGGACGGCGGCGCGCTGTGGGAACAGCCGGTGCTCGACGAGGCCGTGCGGTTCGCGCAGGGGCTCGAGCATGATGTGGCTGCCGAAAACGGGCTGACCCTCGCAGAGCTTTCCGTGGCGTACTCCATCGCGAAGGGGTTCGTCCCTATTGTGGGTATGCGCAAGCCGCATCACGTCGACGCCGTGGCGCGGGCGGGGGAGGCTTCGCTTTCCGAGGACGTCATCGAGGAAATCGACCGTCGCGCGCAGGCGCTTCTTTCTAAGGTTGCGAAGTAATGTCTGCTGTGGAAACGGCTCGCGCCCCCGAAGGCCTTACGGCATGGATAGACGCGCACGAAGGCGAGCTCGTCGACGTGGTGAGTGACCTTGTGCGCGTCCCCAGCGTAGGCGCGGCGTTCGACCCGGATGCCGCGCACCCGTTCGGCGAGGGCTGCGCGCGCATCGTCGACGAGACGCGCGCGATCGTCGAGCGCTACGGCCTGCAGTGGGAAAACCACGGGTACTACGCGATGTCGGCGCGGCTTTCGGTGCCGTCGCCTAACGAGCTGGGTAAAGCGCGGGAGGCGATCGCGTTTTTTTCCCACCTTGACGTCGTTTCTCCTGGTGAAGAAGGGTGGTCTGCCGACCCGTTCACGCCGTACGTTCGCGACGGGTGGCTGTTCGGACGCGGGTCATCGGACAACAAGGGAGCGTTCGCCTCGGTGCTCTTCGCGCTACGATACTTGCGGGAGGCCCGGGTGCCGCTTCGCCACGACGTGGTGCTCTACGGCGGTTGCGACGAGGAACGCGGCATGGAGGACGTGAAATACCTGGTGCGGCACATCGACCGCCCGGCGGCGAGCCTTGTGTCCGACGCCTACTTCCCCGTGTGCTTCGCCGAGAAGGGCATCGTCGCGTTCGCGCTGAAGGCGAGCCTTAACGACGACGCGCTGCTTCGATTCGAGGGCGGGACGATGCACAATGCCGTTCCCGACCTGGTTCGATACGAGGTCAAGACGGATCAGGGAAACATTCGCGACCAGGTGTACGGACGCGCGGCGCACGCGGCGTTTCCCGAGCACGGCCGAAACGCCGTCGCGCTCGCGGCCGGGCGCTTGGCGGGGCGCGAGGAGCTTTCGCCCGATACCCGTCGCGCCATGCGCTTCATCGAGCAGGCGTTCACCGGGTACGACGGCGCTTTCCTGGGTGCCGCCGCGCACGACGAGGAGCTTGGCGACACGACCTGCGTCGCGACATCCGCCCGGCTTGACGGCGGGGTGCTCACGATCGAGACGAACATGCGGTACCCGGTTTCCGCGGATAGGAACCGCTTGCTTGCGGCGGCAACTGACGCGGCGGGTCGCGCCGGATTCTCGCTCAGCGTGGTGGCCGAAAGCCCGGGGTATCGCGTTGACCCTGCGTCATCGCGGGTGAAAGCCTTGTCGAACATCGTCAACGACCAGCTTGGGACGAACCTGGCGCCTTACGCCATGGGCGGCGGAACCCATGCACGGTGGATTCCGGGCGCTATCGGCTTCGGGCCCGGGCGGCGCGATGCGGAGGCTGCGGCGTTTCCCGGCGAAGAAGGGAAGGGCCGCGCCCACGGCCCCGACGAGGCGGTTTCGATCGAAAGCCTGAAAGACGCGATCGCCATCTACGTTCGCGCCGTGCTGTACCTGGACGCCGAACTCGCGTAACGGTGCGGCCTCCCGGCGGGCACTCGAAAAAACGAGCGCCCGCCACCGGGGTTTCTTGCGTTATATGTTGAACACCGCTCCTACCAGCGTGAGTAGCTTGTTCATTTGGTCTTCGTCGGCGAAGCCGACGCGCTTTGCCTTCCTCGCGCCGAGGTCGACGGCTCTCAGCTGCTCGATGCAGGCGAAGCCGGACACGTCTTCGCAATCGATTCTCGCGTGCATCGGATAGCCGTTGTCGGTCGAAGTAATCGGCGCGACCACCGTCATCGATGACGCACGGTTGAAGGCATCAGCGCTTAGTACGATTGCGGGTCGATACTTCGCCGGTTCATGGCCGATGTGCGGCTCGAAATCAATGTACAGGACCTCGCCCTGCTCGCAAAGCATGTTTACCACATCTCCCTGCCGACAGGTTCGCCCCAGGAGCATTCCTCGCCCTTCGAGTCGTCTCTCTTCAAGTCGGGGGGCACCGTATACGTGCCGCACCAGCTCGAAAAGACTTCCTCGGCGGTTAGCTTTTTCTCGCGGGAATACTTCTGCTTTGCCGGGGTGATTTCTATAGCGGAGTGCTTGGCGTTCGGCTTGATGGTCACCTTGTCGCCTGCGGAAAAGCCCATCAAGTCGCATATCTGCTTCGGGATGATGAGCCCTTTGCTATTGCCCCAAGCTCGAATCGTCGCAGAAGGCATGGCTGCTCCCTTCAGAGTTATATCTTAGTATAACTATTGTAGCACGGCTACCGTCTTTCGAGCTTGTCGATTTCTTCCAGATAATCGAATTGCCTATCATAAGTAAGTTGATAGGAGCCTTTCTTCATTCTGCATTTACAAACTTCTATTTTGACGTCGTCGTTTCTGTTCAAGTTTGCGCGTTTGATGAGTTGCAGCGCGCGAGCATACTGCTCCTGATTGTTTTCCGAAAGTAAACCGAATGTGATTCGCCGCACTGCGCCATGCAGGAATACGTTGCCTTCCAAGTCTTCAATCCAAGGGCTATTGTCGCGTTCTTGCGTTATCGACTCCTTCTGCCAGACAGCTCGTACCTCGTCTTCGTATTTCCATTCGGCACCCTTGGTGTAAAGATGATCGATGAGCTCCTTTTTGTTGAGCGTGGTGTGATCAACAAACTCGTCGGTATATGTGACGGGCCGCAGGACGCTGTCGCACCGCTCGTCGAAAGAGAAGTCGATGCGACAGCCTTCATGCTTCGCGTAATGCGACCACATAAGCATTTTGAAAGGGGCTGACGTGAGACAACAAACCCTAAATGAATCTGGATAGCGTATCCCCTGCCATTCGTAGGGGTCGTTCAGGGCGATAATCGGTGAAGCGAATGCTCCGTATTCGATTGCGCTTTGAATATATTGAAGCTGGGTGAATTTGAAGGCGTGCATTGCGAAAAAGCTCCTCGCCCGGGTAAATGTTCTGTCGCCGTCAGGTCACAGGTAGTTGGGTAATTGAAGCTCTTTTTCGCATAGCGTCTCCCCCTCTTCATTTTTGACCATAACACGTGCAGAGATGTCTTTTCTGCCGCTGCTATACGTGCTCAGTCTAAGACCTGTTTGGCTGTAATGTTTTATACTCATGCACCAAGCATTTGTCCCTGGGTGAAAGGTGTGTTTATTCGTTGTCCCAAATAAGGAAGACGCATTTTCGTTAACCCATTCGGGAGCTTTAGACCCATATTGAGCATAAGTTGAAATATCGACTGTGGTTTCTAGCGTGTTTTCGATAGGGCAGTAGGCTCGAATCCAGATGTCGTATACGTTTGACCCGTAAACACGATTCGATGATGTATTCCACATCTCCGCAATTACTGGCGAGGAGCTCCAGTCGTTTTCTGTTGGGATGTCATTGTACGGTACCAAAGCAATTTCAACTTTCGGACTGAAGTATTCATCGAATAAAGCACCGGAGTCTTCATAGTTCTTTGCGCTTAACTCCTTGAGGTACTCGTAGGTCGTTTTGCTCCCTCGATTAAGGTTGCCGACTGCGTACTGATACTGAGCCTCCTCTTTGAGCGATTGAGCATTGCCGCTCTTGATGCCGCCAATTTTGCTTGCTAAATCAACTGCCGCTTCAAAATCGGCTTCATCTACGAGTTGGGCGGCTTTGCCGTATTGAACGACGGGGATAACGGCGAAAACCGCAAGGGCGATGATTGCGGCGACTCCCGCCAGCGCCGATACGGTCGCAATGGTGATTTTGCGGGTTTTCTTGTGCTGGGCGGTTTCTTTTTCGGTTAGTTTCTCGCGATATCGTTCTGTCTGCGATCCTGCATCTTTCCAATCGGGAACAGACTCTAGAAGGCTGATCGCTTTTCTGAGGTCGTCGGGTTTCGCACCTTCTTTTGCAAGTCCGGTAGCCTCCTTATAGATTCGCTCGGAATAGGCATCGGCTTTCTTGAGCAGTTCGATCTCGTTTTCGTTTTCGATAAGCGCTTTCTTTTTGCTGCCGCACGCGCAACAAGTGTCTCTGTTTACGTTGGCTTGACCGCACGCGCAAACCCACCATGTTCCATGGTCTTGGACTGCTCCCTTGATGGTAAGGTCACCTGCTTTGTCGCCAAGGGAACGTGCCCTTTGGGCGAACGCCTTGGGGGATAATTGCAGCTCTTTACGTGTCGGACGTGGTTTTGCTGAACCGGTTGACTGCCATATCCCTTTCGAATCGCCGATCCTGGCAATGGCGAGCTTGCAGGCAGTAATGTTGGCGTGAGAGAGTTGCCGTGGTTTGAGTACTCTTTCAGCGGCAGGCGCGATGTCGACGTCCAGGTATTCAAGCGAAGTGCGTGCCGTTTTGTCATCTGTTAGATGAGCTTCCAATTCGACTGCAATTGAAGAAACATTTTCGCTCGAAACGTTGCGAACTTTCACTTGCAGAAATGTTGCGGACGAATCGACGTTTCGGGAAACTTGCACAGCGGTAATTTGAATCGGACACTCCGGTTCCCAAGTAAGAGCGTAGGGTCCCGCTGTTTTATGGTCCGCTTTGAAGACGACTTTGTATGTGCTCATTGCAAAACCACCTAAAGAGCGGGAAGCTCGTTGTTGAGTGATGCTTTTTCTGCTCGGTGTTTGCCGCTTGCTTTATCGGGCAGTGCTGCGACGATGATTGCGGGCGTGAAAATAAGGCCAAAAAAGCCGATGAACCATAGCTTTCCGCTGAGGTGCGAATACTCTTTGTCCTTTGCCGCTTGGGTGACGATGGTCATGGTAAGCACCCAAGCGACTATGTAGCAAACGATGAGAAACAAGAAAAGGATGATGATAGTAGACGACATGACCATGGTTGACCCCTTAGCTTCCTGTGGTTTTCGCGATTATCGGGAAAGCTCTGCTTGCGCCGGTATTCGCCCTGGTAGCAGATTATCGGGGGGTGTTCCTATAGTTTCGTCAACCCTTAATTCTTCGATAGGGCGCGGAATTTGGGCAAGCTCACGCAAGCCCCAGCGGGCTGCGTAACCAACGTTACGCCGCGGAGCTTTTACGCGACGTAAGGAACCTTGTCCCTCATGACGGCGTAGATCACCTTCAGCCGCTTTCTCGCGACGGCCTTGAGCGCCTTGCCGTGCGGCATGCCGCGGCCGCGGCAGCGGGCGTAGTACTCGCCCCACCGCCCGTCGGTACGGGCGAGGCAGTTGCACGAGAAGATGAGCAGGTTCTTCAGCCGCTTGTTTCCCTGCCGGGACGCCGACACGGACGACACGGACGTGCCCGATCGGCGGTTGCGGGGCGCCAGCCCGCAATACGATGCCAGCCTGTCATGGCTCGGAAAGTCGTCGATGTCTATGGAAATCGCCAGTTCGGACGCCGTT
>CAKTSW010000022.1 GCA_934613165.1 uncultured Ellagibacter sp. | reverse complement strand
TTTCACGCGACGGAAGAACTCGATGTCCTTCGGGTTCGACGCGGGAAAGCCGCCTTCGATGAAGTCGATGCCGAACTCGTCGAGCCTTTGCACGATGCGCAGCTTGTCGTCGAGGGAAAGGTTGACGCCTTCGCACTGCTCGCCATCGCGCAAGGTGCAATCGTATGTGAAAACCCGTGATGGCATGGAAACGGTACCTCTGATACGAAAAAACCGACCGTACGGGCGCTTTGCCCGTACGGTCGGTTATTCTACTCCAACAGACTAAAGCGCGAGAGTGCGTTTTCGCCTGCGGTCGTTTTCGCCTTCTCGCAACGACAGGGCGCTACTTCCTTGCCGACGGCGCGGCGCCGCCCATCATCGTGGAGGTCGAAGACGGGGTGGTGCTTGCGGAAACCGGCGCAGACGCGCCACCCGTTACCGTCCCGGAATCGGTGTAGCCGTCGGCGTTCGCGCCTGCAACCGTCCCACCCACGACTACCGAGTAGCTGCCGCCCTCGGTAAGGGCCGGACTGCTCGCGCACACCATGGCGAACGCCTTGGAAGCGGTAAGCGACGCGACGACATTGCCCGACCCGTCCACGATGGCAACCGTATCGCCGGCGTTGCCGGAAACGTCCGCGCTGAAGAGGAACGGCTGGGTGCCGCCCGAGAAGTTCTGGGCCATGCCGGTCGACCCGACCATGACAACGGTGCCGCCCGTCACGGTCGCCTCGCCATCGTAGTCGAACGCGCCGTCGCCATTGCTCGTCGTTCCGTTGACGAGAAGCACGCCGCCCGTCACCTCCACGTTGCCGTTGCTGTCCACTCCGTCGCCTTGGGCGTCGATCTCGATGTAGCCGCCGTTGATCTGGATCAGGCAGTTGTCATCGGCCTGACCAGGCGCGTTGCCCCCGGAGAAATCCCCTTGGCCGCCGTTTCCGCCAGGTTGTCCCGCCGCATCGCCGCTTGGGTCCGCACCTTGCTGCGGCGTCTCGCCCCGCGACGCGCCCCCGTCGGGAGCAGCGCCGCCCTGGTCGGGCGCGCTCGGGGCCTGCCCAGCAGGCGCAGCTTCCCCGGAAGCGTTCGACGCGTCTGAGGAAGCGCCGTCGCCCGATGCGCCCGGAGCCTGCCCGTCATTCGGTGCCTCAGGGGCCTGCCCGTCGCTCGGTGCTTCGGGAGCCTTACCGCCGCCCGCGGCCATCGCGCTCGCGTCGCCCGGCGCCTCGGGCAGAGCGCCTTCGTTCCCCGTCGTCGACGAGTCGTCGCCCGTAAGGTCGGCCGCGCTCGCATTCAGGGCGTCGTCGGTCGCCACGATATGCGTCGTGCCGCCGTTCACGTACACCTTCTCGGCCTCGTATCCCTCATAGCAGCTTGCGACGTCGATCGTTCCGTCGTCGATCGTAAGAACGGTTTCGGCATGGAATGCGTCGTCGCCTGCGGTGACGGAGAAGGTTCCACCCGAAATCGCCATCTCGAGGTCGGAGTGGAACGCGTCGTCTCCCGCGGTGATGTCAAACGAGCCGCCGCTCACCCCGATGTAGGTTTTCGCCTGCATCGCCTCATCGCCCGCCTGGATAAAGAAGGTTCCGCCCGTGATGTTCACGAATCCCTTCGTCGCCTTCGTGTCCTTGTTCGACTTCACGGCATCGCCGCCCGCGATCAGGTTGAACGTGCCGTCGGCGATTTTCACGCTGTCGTGGCCGCGCAGGGCGTCCTCGACGGCCGTGACGTCGATCGTGCCGCCCGTGACGACGAGGTCGTCCTTCGAGCAGATGCCGTGACGGTAGTTCGCCGCAACGGTAAGCGACCCCGAACCGTTCAGCGTCAGGTCGCAGGAGCTGAAAAGCGTCGCGTACGGTTCGTCCGGATCCTCTTCAAGCGCGTAGTCCGTACCGTCGGAAAGCGCGTTCTCCGTACCGTCGGCCAAGGTCACGAAGCATTTGTCGGCATTCTCCACGTAGATGGCGGGGCCGTCCTCGTTGTGGATCGAGGCGCCCGCAAGCACGATCTGCACCTTCGCGTCGTCCGGCGCGTCGACGACGAATTGCCCATCGGAAAGGGTTCCCGACACGACGTAGGTGCCCGCCTGGGAAATCGTCACGGTGTCCCCGTCGACCGAAGCGCCCTCGCCCTCGACGCTCGCCGACGTGCCGGAAAGCGCGATATGCGTCGCCGAGGAATCGTCGTAGCTTGCGTCCATATCGCGATTCGAGTAGTCGAGGTCGAGGTTGGCGACGTCGAATTCGGCCGCCACGCTCTCGAACGAGGTTTCCTCCGACGAGGCCGCGACGGTATCGGCAGCCGAATCCGAGGAAGCCCCCGCGACGGCGCAACCGCCCATTCCCATGAGTGCAAGAACGAGTGCGGTAGCGGCACAGAGCGCCGAGAGGCGGGGCTGTGCCCACAAAGCGAATTCCGCAGCGAAGCGAGGACTGTTTGAGCGACTGGGTATAGCCCCGCCTCTCGGCCCCACGGAAGCTTTCTCGTCGATCGCTCTTCTTCTCATGGCTACAGCACCCCCTGCGGTTGGGGCACGCATGCGCCAAGCGTCACCTTCAGGTTGCCGTTCAGGCAGCGCACCTCGTCGATCAGGTGTTTCTCAAGCCCCGCCTCGCGCAGGCGCACCGTGTACTGCAGCGTGTAAAGGCTTCCCATGTTGGACGTTTGCACCTCGGTGAGCTCGTGCTCGCTCGCGTAACGGTCGAGCACCTCGTCGAAGACGCCGTCGAAATCGAGGTCCTCGGGAACCACGATCTTGAGCGTCTTCTCGCTTTCGCGCGGCTTGCCGAAGGGGGAAAGCACGTACGCCACGTTCACAATGGCGACGATCGCAGTGAACAGGACGGCGAGGCCCAAAAATCCCATGCCGGTCGCCAAACCGACGGCCATCGCCAGAAACACGCTGCCGATGTCCTTCGCGCTGCCGGGGATCGAGCGGAAACGCACCAGGTTGAACACGCCCATGACCGCGATGCCGGCGCCCAGGTTGCCGTTCACGAGCGTGATGACCATCTGCACGATGAGCGGCAAAAGCGCAAGCGTCACCACGAAGTTCTTCGAGTATTTGTGGCGGAACATGTAAACGCACGCGATGACCGCGCCGAGCACGATCGACGCGACGCTGCATAGAAGGAAGCTCTGCGCGGAAACCGACGCGACGACGGAGTCGCTGCTCCCGAACACGGAGGAGAATACGAGGTCTGACATGGAAATCCTTTCAAGGTAGCGATGGGTGCTGAATCAAGACGTCGCGTGCCCGAAGGCGAGCGCCCCTTAAGACGCCTTGCGCATGCTCGCGCGGTACGCGGCGCCGTACTTCGAGAACGACGAGGGGTACGCCCCGCACGAATCGAGCGCACGGGTAAGCCACAGAGGAAACGGCCCCGCGCATTTCACCTCCATGATGGCCTGCCCCGCATCGAGGAGCGGGCGCGGGCGGCCGAACCCCGCCGGCGGGCGCCGCAGCGACGCCATCGCGATGCGCTCTTCCTCGAACAGGTCGCGGTACGCGACGTTGGCGTCGAAGGTGATACGGAGGGTGAAGGGAACCGACGGGTCATCGCTTTCCCCGCCGCCCGCCACGATGGGCGCGTACGCAATGCGATCGCACAGCGTCACCATCGACGCGCGCAGCGGCGCCCAGCGCTCCTTGAACGCGTCGATCTCGTGCGCGATCTGCAGGCTGCGCGGCGCGAGCGACGCTTCGGCGAGCAGCGGGCTTGCGAGCGGGTACGCCGCGCACGCCTCCTCGTAGGGCATGCCGCCCATATAGGCGCGCGCCGCCGCATACGAGCAGCCGACCCGACGCTTGTAGACGATGCCCTTGTACTTCTTCTTCAGCTCGACGAACACCTGGTCCTCCTCGGCGGGAAGCCCGTAGCTGCGCACGCGGAGCTTCTCCTTGTACGTCGGCTTGTCGAGCGAGCGCTCGATCAGCAGGCGCTCCGGCGTGTCGAAATATCGGCTGACGATGTTGGTCGTGCCGTACGCATCGGGCGCCATGCGGCCGCACAGCGCGCCGACAAGTGCCTCGCGCTGGTCGGCGGAAAGCACGTATTTCACTTCCTTGCGCTCGAAAACGTCCTGATAGCTCATCATGGTCGAACTCCTCATCTGCGGTTATGCATCGTTTTCAGAGTCGCCGGGGCGCAGCGGAAAAGGAAAGGGAAGGATTCGCGCCCCGGGCGACGAGCCCCATGCTACGAAGCGCCGCTGAAAGAACCCTGAAAGATGCCCTCGCCCTTTCAGGTTCTTTTCAGGAACATCCCCGACAATGAAATCACGGTCGCGCCGCCCTTTGAACCACGATCCCCAGCGCGGTAGCGGCGCGACCCTTGCCTTTTCCGAGGCAGACTTCCCAAACGCCTCCTTAGCGAGGCGTTTTCCATATACCGGCCGTGCTAGTATTTCAAGAAACCAACGCCGGCAACCGAGGCGAAAGAAGGACGCTGTGCAGATTCTCGTAGTGGAAGACGACGTGCGGCTCGCCCAGGCGCTCTGCCGCATTCTCGAAGAAAGCGGCTACGGCGCCGACGCCGTTCACGACGGGCAATCGGGGCTCGATTACGCGAAAAGCGGCATCTACGACGTGGTCATCCTCGACGTGATGCTCCCGAAGATGGACGGCTTCACCGTGGTGGCCGAACTGCGCCGCGCGGGCGTGGGCACGCCGGTGCTGCTCCTCACCGCGAAAGACGCCGTTCCCGACAAGATCACCGGGCTCGATTCGGGCGCCGACGACTACATGACCAAGCCGTTTTCCCCCGCCGAGCTCATGGCGCACCTGCGCGCGCTCACCCGACGCCAGGGAGACGTGGTCTTCGAGTCCATCACCGCGGGCGATTTGTCGCTCAACCTGGAAAGCCACGACCTGACCTGCAAGGGCCAGTCGATCCATCTCAGCTACAAGGAATTCTCGCTCGCCCGGGTGCTCATGGCGAACGCCGGCCAGACGATCTCGAAGATGACGCTCATCGAGAAGGTATGGGGGCTTGAGGCCGCGGCCGACGAGAACAACGTGGAAGCCTACGTGTCGTTCCTCCGCAAGAAGATGAAGTTCCTCGGCTCCGCGTCCGCCATCGAGACGCTGCGCGGCGCGGGGTACCGCTTCGCTGCAGAAGCCGCATAAAGAGCGCCTAAGGGGGACGCCCATGCTGAAGAAGCTCCGTGCCAAGTTCATCGCGCTCAACATGGTCACCGTGGCGATCGTGCTCGTCGTGGTCTTTTCCGCCATCTGCGCGATCAGCCACCAGCAGAACGTGAACTCTGTGTACGAGGCGCTCGGCAACGCGCTGTCCTTCACCGAGGCGAAGGGGCGCACCACCCAGCCCGAACCCGACGGCCAAGCGTCCCCCACCGCCGACGACCAAGTGGCCTCCACCGCCGACGACCAGGCAGCTCCCGCCGCCAATGGCGAAAGCGCCCAGGCTGACCCCGGAACAAGCAACCAGCAGGGAACGCCGCCGCAGATCGGCGGTAAGCCCACGGGCAGCGGGCCCCACGTGCCCATCGCCATCTACACCGTGGCCGACGACGGATCATGCGAGCTTTCCTCCGCGGAGGCGTCCGCTTCCATCGCCGATGACGTGCTCGCCGAAGCGTCCAACGCGCTCAAGGACGCGCCCGACGGCAGCGGGGAGCTCGAATCGCTCGGGCTGTTCTACGAGAAGCGCACCTCGGACACGGGCCAGATTCATCTCGCGTTCGCCGACGTCAGCGCCGCAAGCGGCTGGCAAACGCTCGCCCTCACGCTCGCAGGCGTCGGGGTCGCGACGCTCGCCGTGTTCTTCGTGATCAGCGTGTTCTTCTCGCGCTGGGCCTTACGCCCGGTGAAGCAGGCGTGGGACCAGCAACGCCAGTTCGTCGCCGATGCCTCGCACGAGCTGAAGACCCCGCTCACCGTCATCCTCGCGAACACGTCAATCCTCATGGCGCACCCCGAGCGAACGGTGGCGAGCCAAAGCCAGTGGGTCGAAAGCACCCAGGCCGAAGGAACGCGCATGCAGGAGCTCGTCGCCGACCTGCTTTTGCTCGCGCGCATCGACGCCGAGGAAACCGACCTCGTCAAAACGAAGCCGAAGGAGCGGATCGACCTGTCGAACCTGGTGGAAGGCGAGCTTCTGCAGTTCGAGTCGGTGGCTTTCGAGCGCAACGTGTCGCTCGACGGCAGCATCGGCCCCGAACTCTTCGTGCTTGGAAGCCAAGAACGCCTGCGCCGGCTCGTCACCACGCTTCTGGACAACGCGTGCAAGTACGCCGACAAGGGAGGGGAGATCGACGTGGCCCTGTCCCGAAAAGGGAACTCCGTCGTCTTCGCCGTGCACAACAGCGGCCCCGCCATCGCCGAAGGCGACCTGCCGCACGTGTTCGACCGCTTCTACCGCGCCGACAAGGCGCGCACGAGCGGCGCCGGCGGCTACGGCCTGGGGCTTTCCATCGCCCGCGAAGTCGCCGAGGAGCACGGCGGCACCATCGAGGCCGCAAGCTCGGATGAGGCCGGAACCACGTTCACGGCAACGCTGCCGCTCGCTTAAGCGAGCGCTACCCCGCAAGCCCCAGCCACACGGCGAACTTCGGAGCGTAACCCATCACGAAAATGACGAGGATGAGCGCGGGGATACCGTACTTCAGCCACAAGCGCGCCCGCGCTGGGAAGCGCACGCCCTCGCCGGCGTCTGCTTCGGCAAGGAAATTGCCCCAACCCCAGCCCTTGCGCGTCGTGCAGAACAGCACGAAGAAAAGACTGCCGAGCGGAAGCATGTTGTTCGACACGATGAAATCCTCGATCGATTGGATGTCGCCGATGGCGGGGATGGTCACGCCCGAAAGCACATTGAACCCGAGCGCGCACGGGAGCGACAGAACAAGCACGAGAACGGCGGTGATAAGCGCAGCACGGCGGCGCGACACGTTCCACTTGTCGATCGTCCAGCTGATGAGGTTCTCGAACACGGCGATCACCGTGGAAAGCGCGGCGAAACTCATGAACACGAAGAACAGCGCGCCCCACACGTTGCCGAGCGGCATCTGCCCAAACACCATCGGCAGCGTCACGAACACAAGCGACGGCCCTTGGTCGGGGCTTACGCCGTATGCGAAGCACGCCGGGAAGATGATGAGCCCCGCCAGGATGGCAACCACCGTGTTCAGCGCGGTCACCGAAATCGCCTCGCCCGTGAGGCTACGCTCGCGCCCGATGTAGGACCCGAAGATCTCCATCGCGGCGATGCCGAGTGAAAGAGAGAAAAACGCCTGGCCCATGGCCGCGTACACGGCGTCGCCGAACGTCGCCCATTGCTCGGCGGGCGTCGCGCCGGCGAACAGGCGCGAGAAATCGGGCACGAGGTAGAAGGCGATGCCCTCGCCTGCGCCGGGAAGCGTCACCGCGCGGATGCACAGCGCGAGCATAACGACGAACAGCGTCGCCATCATCCACTTGGTGATGCGCTCAACGCCCTTCTGCAGCCCCATGCCGCACACGACCGCGCCAATCACGACCGCGGCCACCATCCATGCGATAAGCCCCGCAGGGTCGGCGAGCATATCGGAGAACACGCCCGCAGTCGTCGTCGCGTCGGCGCCGTTGAACACGCCCGACGCCATCTTCGGCACGTAGGAAAGCATCCATCCGCACACGGTGGCGTAGAACATCATGAGCACCATGCAGCCAATGTAGCCCCACCAGGAAAACCAGTGCCACTTCCTCGACGGCTGCAGCTTGTCGAACGCCTGAGCGGCCGATTTCTGCGCCGCGCGCCCGACCGCGAACTCCATCACCATGACGGGCAGCCCCAAGATGACGAGGAACACCAGGTACAGAAGGACGAACGCCGCGCCGCCGTACTCACCGGTGATGTAGGGGAACCGCCAAACGTTTCCCAAGCCGATCGCGCACCCGGCGCTGATGAGGATGAACCCGATGCGCGACGCGAAATGCTCGCGCGAAGGCGCCGCCACGGGCGCGGCGTTGTTGCTTTGCTCTGACATAGTGTTCGTTTCCTATCTTTTCCGACGCGCACCACGCGCGCCGACCGCCTATTGTAGCGCAGAAAGGGAGCCTACCCCAGGCGCTTGGCGCGCGTTTCGGGGCCGACGGCAACAACGACGATGGCGGCAACAACCGCGATGCCGACGATAGCGAAGTAAATCACACTCGGCTGCAGATTGGCGAGCAGCCACGTCACCGCGAACGGCATGGCCACGTTCACAAGTTTGCCGGCGCCCTGGGAGATTCCCGCGCCGCGGAAGCGGTACTTGGTGGAGAAAAGCTCGCCCACGTACACGCCGATCACCGAAGCGTTCAGCACGTAGAAACCGATCGTCATGAGGAATCCGAGCACGGTGATGACGGCCGTGTTGCCGGCGCCGAGCGCCATCGCGTACAGGAACGCGAACACGGCCACCCACAGAAACGCGCCCGACACCTCGACGCGGCGGCCGAGGCGCTCGATGAGCAACGCGCCCAAGAGCGCGCCGAGCGGGGCCGCGAGCATCGTAATCGTCGTCGAGAGCAGCGACGTCTGCGTGGCGAGGCCGACCTCCTTTAAGATGGACGGCCCGAACGTGGTGTAGGTGTACTGCGTGAGCGACGTGCCCACGACGGCCACGATGCCCACGAAGAGATAGCGCGCGAAGTGCACGTCGGACTGCATCTTCTCGTGGTGTTCGACCACGTCGGACGCGGGTTCAAGGCCCGCCGCCTTCATCTCGCCCTCGATCTTCTCGATGATGGCCTCGGCCTCGTCGTAGCGGCGCTTCTGGATAAGCCAACGCGGCGACTCCGGCATCGACTGGCGCGCAATGCATACGACGATGGCCGCCACGCCGATCACCGCGAACACGAGGCGCCACGAGTCGGTGCCGAGCGGGCTCCAGATAGTGATGAAGAATAGGCACAGGAACATGCCGATCGGCGAGCCGCAATTCGCGATCGTCGAGCCGATGGCGCACCACATGCCGCGGCGCTTCACCGGCGCGAACTCGTTGATCATCGAGAAACTCGTAACGAGCTCGGACCCAAGGCCAAGCCCCACGAAGAAGCGCATGACGATCATGAACTCCATGTTCGGTGAGCACGCGCCGAGGATCGTCGCGATGCCGAAGAGGAGCAGGTTGAACTGGAACGCGCGTCGACGTCCGAACAAGTCGCCGACGAGCCCCGCGATAAGCGACCCGACGAACAGCCCCAGAAAGCCCGCTGATAGAAACGTCGCCACGGTCACGTCGTTCGCGAAACCCGTTTCTGTCAGCGTGCTCTTCACGCCGCCCGCCAGATACACATCCGCCGCATCCACGAAAACGCCGGCCGAAGTGAGCGCCATGACCTTCTTGAACACGCCCGTCGGCTTGGTCGCGTCCATGCGATGGCGAAGCTCCACCTCTCGGTCCCTGTCGAATGCCGCCGAGCCCGACGGCTCATCCTGTCCTATTTTCATGCCTCTGATTCGCCTTCCTTTCCTGCCATCAGATTCTCGTTTGCACGCTTTCACCTGCGAAGACAAACGAGAGCATTCGTTGTTCTACCACTCGCCCCGCCCGTTTTTCGAAACATGACCATATCTGCACACGAACCCGCCCGAAAGACACCTCGTACACCGGGAAAGGCGATGCTTCCCGCACGTCCGCGCAATGCCGACGACGACCGCGCGGGGAAACCTGCTGCCATATCCCTCAATTTCGCGCAACCCGACAGATTGACCGGATTTGATTATTTTTCGCCGCCTGCCGCTCTCCGATAATCGACCCAAGCGTTTCGATAGGGATAACGAAACGCATCCTGAAAAGAACGAAAGCGAAAGGAGGAGGCTGCGCGGGCGATTCTTAACGCCGCGGAGCGCACCTGAAATCTTGGGGAGAGACCGGGGCCTTAAAGGGCACCCGGCTATGGGGATATATTCGGGGATTATCTCGTTCGGTTCGATAGCCGAATACCTGTTCATAGCGTCTCTCATGCGTCCCGCCGTGTTCTTGCAACCGCGCAAGGGGAATGGATCATCGAAGGTGCTGCGCATCGCTTGCGCCACCCGTTTGTCATTCACTGCATAGGAGGGATCTGTGAATAACAAGGAATTTACCGTCTCGGAGGTCGTAGACCATCTGGGCATCAACAGCCACACCTGGCTGACTTTCTTCCTTATGATCATCGCAATGGTGTTCGACGGCTACGACTACATGGTCGTCAACTCCACCAACCTGTTCGTGGCCCACACGTTCTGGCCCGATAATCCGAATCCGGGCACGCTCATGGGCTCGCTCACCACGTGGGGCCTGCTCGGCATGGTCTTGGGCGGCGCCGTCGGCGGCATCATGTCCGACCGCATCGGCCGCAAGAAGATGCTCACCATCGCCGTCATCTTCTACGGCCTGTTCACCCTGCCCCAGGCGTTCGCGAACGACATCGTGTTCTTCGCCGCGTTCCGCCTGATCGCCGGCTTCGGCGTGGGCTCCTGCATCCCCATCGTCACCACCGTGTTCTCCGAGACCATCCCGTCTCGCGCCCGCGGCGTCTTCGTGACGATCGGCATGGCCGGCATGGTCGCCGGCTGGGTTCTCGCCGGCGTGTGCGCCAACCCCATCTGCAACGCCACGAGCCCGATTCTCGGCGACTTCACCAACCTCGTGACCTACGTCGACACCGACGGCTCCACCGCCACCATGTACGCCAACTGGCGCCTCTGCTACCTGATCGGCGCTCTGCCCATCGTTTACGGCATCGTGCTCCACTTCTTCATGCACGAGACCCCGCACTGGTACGCCAACGCGGGCCGCATGGAAGACGCCTGCAAGGCCCTGAACCATCTGCAGCGCGCAGCTGGCCAGGAAGAAACCCACTTCGACCCGAGCCTGCTCGTCGTGCCGCCGAAACCGGCCAAGACCACGCCGAACGTGCTCTTCTCCAAGAAGTTCATCGTCCCGACGGC
>CAKTSW010000021.1 GCA_934613165.1 uncultured Ellagibacter sp. | reverse complement strand
GCCCCACCCCGTTCACCTCCAAGAACTCGGCATCGGTGCGCGGAAGGCGCTCGCACATGTCGCGCAGGGTCGCGTCGGAAAACACCATGTAGGGCGCGATTCCCTGCTCGCTCGCAAGGCGCTTGCGCAGCGCGCGAAGCCGCTCGAACAAATCGGACGTGTCCCCAGGAGCTCCGAAGCCGCGCGAACCGGTGCCGCTCGACCCGAACGCGTGCGCACCCCCGCCAGATATGCCCGCGCGCTCTTTGCGGCGCGGCACCCGCTTCATCTCAAGCGAGAAACCAGGCGCGGCCGCGGCGCGGAAGTCGGGCCCGAACCCCATCTTGGGAAACCGCCCTTCCGACACGTCGAGATAGCGCCCGGCGACGAGCAGCTCGATCACTTCCTTCAGGTGAGCCGCCGATGCCTGGGACAGCGTGCCGTAGGCGTTCGCGGAATCGAGCCCGAACGAGCGGATCTTCTCGGTGTTCGCGCCGCGCAGCACGTCGGCCACCATGCCCTTGCCGAACTCGCCGCGCAACTCCTGCACGCAGCGCATGACCGCCCGTGCCTCGCTCGTCACGTCGACGCGCTCGTAATCGCCCGTGCAGTTCCCGCAATTGCCGCAGGTCGGCTGCCCGCCGACCGCCTCCTCGCCGAAGTAGCGAAGCAGGTACTCGCGCAAGCAGCCGCACGTCAGGCAGTAGCCCTCCATCGCCGCGAGCATGCGCCTGCGCGCCTGTCGCACCTGCTCGCGCTCCTCGGGCGAAAGCTCCTCGTTGCCCGATTCCTGCTCGATGAAGAAACGGCAGGTGGAAAGGTCCTTCTCGCTCCATAGAAGGAAACACTCCGAAGGAAGCCCGTCGCGCCCGGCGCGGCCCGCCTCCTGGTAGTACGCCTCGATCGAGGCGGGCATGTTGTGATGGATGACGTAACGCACGTTCGACTTGTCGATCCCCATGCCGAACGCGTTGGTCGCCACCATGACGGGGGCGTCGTCGTCGATGAAGGCGCGCTGGTTCTCGCTGCGCACAGCGGGACTGAGCCCCGCGTGGTAGCAGGTCGCCCGCACGCCGGCCGCGACGAGCGCGTCGCGCACCGACTCGGTTTCCTTTCGGGTGGAACAGTACACGATGCCGGAATCGCCCGCGTGCGAAAGCGCGTAGTCGGCGATGCGCGCGAGCTTTTTCTTGGGCTCGAGGCGCTCCACGGCGAAGAACAGGTTCGGGCGGTCGAACCCGGTGACGACGCGATACGGGTCGGAAAGCCCCACGAGCCGCACGATGTCCTCGCGCACGCGCTCGGTCGCCGTGGCGGTGAGCGCGCAGACGACGGGGCGTGCGGGAAGACTCGCGATGAAATCCCCGATTTGCAGGTACGACGGACGGAAGTCCTGCCCCCACTGCGACACGCAATGCGCCTCGTCGACGGCGATGAGCGCGATGCGCGCCGCCTGCGCGAAGCGGGCGAATCGCGCATCGGAGAGCCTCTCGGGTGCCACGTACATGATGTCGAACTCGCCTGCGCGCGCCCGCTCGACGACGCGTTCCTGCTGGCTTAGGGAAAGCGTGGAGTTGAGGAAGGCGGCGCGGACGCCCGCTTGCGTAAGCGCGCGGACCTGATCGCCCATGAGCGACACGAGCGGCGACACGACGATCGCCACGCCGGGCAAAACGATGCCCGGGATCTGGTAGCAGAGAGACTTCCCCGCGCCCGTCGGCATGACGGCGAGCGCGTCGCGACGGCTGAGTATCGCCTCGATGACGCCCGCCTGCCCGGGCCTGAAGTCGGCGTATCCGAAGTATCTTTTGAGCACGTCGCGCGCCTGGTCAAGAGTCGGCGCGGCCGCCGCCCCGCCCGCGACCCCAACTCCGGACGCGCCGGCCCCAGCTACGTCCCCGGGCGCACCTGCACCGAAAGCGCCGCACTCGACAGCTTGCCCCATAGCGCTATTCCCTCGTCCGCGTAACGGTGAAGCGCGCGCCGTCGAAGGAGTTGCCGCTCGGATCGTCCATCCACGAAAGGTAGCGGTCGGTGGGCACGATGGAATAGCGGTAGCTCACCGAGCCCTCGTCGCTTAAGAACGTCGCGCGGAACTCGACATCGCCGAACGCGCGGTACGCCGCGACGTCGGAGCTTTCGGTCTTGGAAGCCTCGACGGGCACTGCGAACGAAAGGTAGCCGCCGCCGAAAAGCTCGCTCGCCGAGAAGGTTACGGACGCGCCCCAGTCTTCCGTCCCCTTCGTCACGGACACGCCGACGGTCAAAGACTCGAACACGACCGTGTCGCAGGCGCTTTTCTCCGGTATGCCGACGTTCACGTTGATGACGCGGCCCGAGGTGCCGTCCTTGCTGAACACGCCGCCGAGGTTCACCACTCCCGAGACGATATTGCGCGCGTCGCCCGACCCGGAGGCGTTTTCGAAAAGCAAAAGGTCGCAGTCGTCGAGCGTCTTCGCCTTGCAGGAGGAAAGCGGCACCGCGGCAAGCGCGATCGCGCACACAAGCAGGACGAGCATAATGCGACGCAACGACGAGCTCCTCTCTGTTCGGCGGGCGATGCGACCCTGAAACGGCATGACGAAAAGGGCTCCTCGGCGGAACCCGTGCGCAATCATAGCAGTTCCCCGCAGGGAAACGGCGGGCCGTTTCCCTTTCGTCACGCAAGGGGCGGCAAGCGCGCGAAAACGCAGAGAGTGGGTCGTTATCGGGACAGGCACGGGGCCCAGGCGACGTTCCCGCCTTGAGCCCGAGCAACCTCCTAGTGGGTGAACTCCGCCTTCGGGCGTCCGCCGCCGAAAACGCCGGTCTTGCGCGCGGCCTCGTTGAGGACGGCCTGCGTAAGACGCTCGCCCTTCGGGGAATGGACCGCCAAGCACGAGAAACTCGGCTTGTCGGCCGTGAAGATGCCGAGCTTGCGGCTTGCGGCGCGCACGTCGTCCTTCGTCATGCCGGCGCGGCGCAAGGGCGACACCACCCCGAGCTCCGCGAGCGCGCGGAACCCCGGACGGCGCTCCGGGTTGTCGGTCGCGTTCGTGCCGTCGCAGAGCACCTCGAAGCCGTCTTCGCGCATGCGCCCCAAGATGCTGCCGAACACGAAGCGCTTGCAAAGGTAGCAGCGCTCGGGCGGGTTCTCGCAGATCGCGTCGTTAGCGAGCACGTCGGCCTCGATGATGGTGAGCGGAAAGCCCACCTCGCGCGCGAGGCGTCGCGAGTCCTCGAGCTCGAATTCAGCCTGGAACTGGGTTTTCACGCCGTACGCGTGGACGTCGCACCCGGCAGCGACGGCCGCCGCGAGCAAGTACGACGAGTCGCATCCCCCCGAAAACGCCACCGCGAAACGGGGCGTGCGCTCGAAAAACCGCGCAAGCGGCTCCACCCCAAGCCCCTGTCCTTCGCCAACGATGTTGTGGAATTCTCCACCCATGGTCTCGTCTTTCCTTTCTCAATCGCTCCTTCTTGCGACAGGATAGGAGTTGGAGCACACTCCAAGGCAATCACTCTACGAAAGCTCCATGGCAGACGAACGAAAAGGCTCAAGGGGAAGGCTGCTCCCCTTCGCACGTACGACAAGTTCGCGCGCGGCAAATCGCACACAAGGGATGCAGCTAAGCCGAAGCTAGCAGGGAAAGACGGTTTTGCAAACCGTTCGCGCGTTTTGGGGCTTCCCATGGCGGGGAACGCCGGGTTTGCAAAACACGACGGCATCGTACGACGGGTTTGCAAAGAAATGTTGCGGCGAACACCGGGTTTGCAAAAGTTCCTGGCATCGAACGACGGGTTTGCAAGACGTAACCCGCTCAAGCCTTTGCAAACCCGTCGCTGCCCGCCATTGGAGGGCCTCTTTTCGGCGCCATAACGCAAAACTCTCGGCCGCGCAGCGCAAAATCTTCGGGCCGCAACGCAAAAGCGGGATGGGGCGCGATTCGGCCCCATCCCGCTTGCTTGCCAGCTGTCGCCAGGAAACGAAGGTCCCCCAGCCTACTTCTCTTCCGCTTCCTTCACGGCGGAGATGTGCATCGGCTTCAGGATGTAGCGGTACACGAGCGCAGCCACGATGCCGCCGACAAACGGGCCGACGACGTAAACGCACAGCGTATCCATCACGTTGTTGCCGAAGCAGATGGAGCCCCAACCGACCATGGCGGCCCACAGGCGCGGCATGACGTCGCGGGCGGGGTTCAAACCGGCGTCGGTCAAGGGACCGACGACGTTGATCAGCACGGTGATGGTGAGGCCGATGAACAGCGGCGCCAGGGCGGCCGTCGGCTTGCCCTTGTTCTCGTCGGAGGTGAGGCTGAAGATAACGAGGCACAGGATGAACACGGCGAAGCCCTCGGCAAACGCGCCGACCATCATGGGCACGGTGCCGTTGGCGGTGTTCGGGAACACCTCGCACCAGATGGTAGCAGCGCTGCCGATGGAGTTGGTCGACATGGTGAGGCCGTTGTTGGACAGGTTCTTAGCGACCGAATCGCCGAACATGACCCACAAAGCGCCCGCCGCAAGGAAGGCGCCTGCGCACTGTCCGAGCAGGTAGGCGGGCAAATCGCGAAGCTTCATCTTGCCGGCCAGGATCATGGAAAGGGAAACGGCCGGGTTGAAGTGCGCGTCGGACAGATTGCGCGTGATGTAGATGCCGAGCGCGATAGCGATACCCCACACAAGGCCGACCTGGCCGGGGCCGGTCAGCGCGCCGAACAAAGTTGCCGTAGCGACGGCGCCGATGCCGAGGAAGCACATGAGGAACGTCCCGATGAACTCACCGGTGAACTGCCTTGCAAATTTCATTTGATTCTCTTTCGTAAGTCGTGTCCGTTGGAACGTCGACAGCAAATGCGCGAGCGCGCACGATTCCCCCTGTCGGTAGTATCGGCGCAATAGTTGACGTTGTCAAGTATTACTTTTAGTCGTACATTACCGAATGAAAATAACCGATAAGGTAAAGTTTCGGTAAGAATCCTGTAAAACGTGCGCTATACTCCACGCGCATTCTCTCGTTTCTACTGCTTCGGTTCCCCAAGACGACAGCAGCAGCAGGCGAAACGATACTTTGCATCGCATGCAGGGAATCAACGCCCAAAAAGAGAGGGTATGAAACAAGTGAACATCAATCGACGCTCATTCCTTAAGGCGAGCGCCTTGGGATTGGCTGCAATGACGACGGTGGGGGTGACACCGTTTACCGCATTGGCCGATGAGTCGCACAAGCCTAACCAGGCTGGCAAGTGGACCGCAACAACCTGCCAGGGCTGCACCGCAACCTGTCCTGTGAAGGTGTATACGCAGAACAAGCGCATCCTTCGCATAACCGGCAACTGGAACTGCACCGCCACCGGCGGCAAGATCTGCCCGAAGCCGCATCTGGCCATCCAGCAGGTCTACGACCCCGACCGCATCAAAACGCCCATGAAGCGCACCAACCCCCAGAAGGGACGCGGAATCGACCCCGGGTTCGTCCCCATTTCCTGGGACGAGGCGCTCGACACCATCGCCGACAAGCTCATGGAGCTTAAAAAGAACGGCGAGACGAAGAAGCTCGCCTTCCAGAAGGGCCGTTCGACCGGCGTCGGCGACGTGCTGTACAAGAAGTTCAACATCCTGTTCGGCACGCCCAACTACTTCGGCCATGGCGACATCTGCGCCGAGGCCGAGAAGATGGCCAACTGGGCGACCGAAGGCGCGTTCTCCTACCACAACTACGACCTTACCAACACGAAGTGCTTCCTCATGTGGTCGACCGACCCCATTTCGTCGAACCGCATGACCGGCTGGGCCTCGAGCGTGTGGGGGCAGGTCATGGACGGCGCGAAGATCTACGTCATCGACCCGCGGCTTTCCGCCACCGCGGCGAAGGCCGACAAGTGGCTGCCCATCATCCCCGGCACTGACGGCGCGCTTGCCTGCGCGATCGCGCACGTCATCCTGACGAAGGGCCTTTGGAACAAGGAGTTCGTCGGCGACTTCAAGCAGGGCCCGTGGAACTACGAGCTCACCGACAACTACAACAACAGGGCGAACCTGTTCAAAGCCGGCGAGACCGTCGACGAGTCGAAGTTCGAGTACAACCAGGGTTACGGCCTCGTGCGCTGGTGGAACCTCGTTTTGAAGGACACCACGCCCGAATGGGCGGCCGACATCTGCGGCCTTGAAGCCAAGGACATCACCGAGGTGGCCACCCAGTTCGGCAAATACGGCGACGCAAGCTGCTCGTGGCAGTCTCCAGGAACGAACATGCAGGTCAGAGGCGTGTACGGTGCCATGGCCGCGAACGCGCTGAACGGCCTTGTCGGCTCGATCGAGACGAAGGGCGGCGTGTTCAGGAGCGCATCCGCGTCCACCGCGAGCCTTCCCGATCACAACCACTTCCGCGACGGCAACGCGCGCAGGGCCGCCAAGATGAAACCCATCGACGGGCGCATCCGCAAGGACTTCCTAAACTACAACGGCAAGGCCATCCACTCCAACGAGACCTCGAGCCGGCTCGCTGACGTCATCTTGCAGGAAGACGGCCACTACGAAGACGGCAGCTACGACATCAAGATGCTCATCAGCTACTGGTGCAACTACAACTTCAGCTGCACCGGCGCGCAGCGCTTCGACAAGGCCTATGCGAAGGTGCCGTTCTACGTGAACATCACGACGATGCCGTCGGAGTCGGCCATGTTCGCCGACATCCTTCTGCCGGCGAAGCATTACATGTTCGAGCGCTGGGGCTTCATGAAGGCGAGCCAGGGCCTCTACACCTACATCTCGGTGCAGCAGCCGGTCATCACGCCTTTGTGGGACACCAAGACCGACGAGACCGAAATCGCCTGGGAGCTCGCGGTGAAGCTGAAGGAACGCGGCTTCTCGAACATCTACGATTACTATTCCAAGGCCTTCTGCGATCCCGAGACGGGTAACTGCCCCACCACCGCCGCAGAGTTCGCCGAGATCGCCGTGAAGATCATGACGGCGCCGGCGTGGAACGGCAAGAACGCCAAACAGGGCACCGACCTTGGCAGCTGGCGCAACTTCTGCTCCAAGGGCTGCTTCAACTCCAAGAAGATGGGCTACAAGAAGCACTGGGGAAGCTTGGGCCACGACACCGGCAAGTTCGAGTTCTACAGCGAGAGCTTGAAGACGCTGCTCGAAGAGGTGGCGACCCAGTACAAGTGCGACGTGAACTCCGTCATGGAGGACATGGGCTTCGAGGCGCGCGACGGTTTGGCTTTCGTGCCCCACTACGAGACCCCGGTGCGCCACGGCGACGAGAAGACCTACCCCTACATCTTCGAGGAGCATCGCGCCCGCCTGAACCTTGAAGGGCGCAGCGCGAACTGCGTGGGCTACCAGGAGTTCAAGGACGTCGACCCGGGCGACGAGCCGTGGGACGACGTGATCAAGATCAACCCGTCCGACATGGAGGATTTGGGGCTTGAATCCGGCGACACCGTGGAGGTGACGTCCCCGCAAGGCTCCATCACCGTGCACGCCAAAGCATGGGAAGGCACACGCCCGGGCGTCGTCATCAAGGCGTACGGCCAGGGGCATTGGGCCTTCGGCCACGTCGCGGCCGCCGACTTCAAGAATTTCAAGCCCCGCGGCGGCAACAACAACGACATCCTCCCCTGTGACTGGGAGCGCCTAAGCGGATCGACCGCACGCCATGGCGGCCTTACCCGTGTGAGCATCAAGAAGGTGAGCGCATAATGAAGACGCGCTATATCATGATCATCGACCAGCACAAATGCGTCGGATGCGGGGCATGCGAAATCGCCTGCAAGACGCACAACGAGGTACCGACGGGCGTGTTTCTGACCCATCACGTAGCCACCACGACGGGCAAGTTCCCCAAGACCAAGTACAGCTACAAGATCACGATGTGCAACCATTGCACGAACGCGGCTTGCGTGGCGGCCTGCCCCACCACCGCCATGCACAAGGACGACTACGGGCTCACTGTGCACGACCCGAGCAAGTGCATCCGCTGCGGCCTGTGCGCGCATGCATGCCCTTACGGGCAGATCACGCGCGCGCCGGAAAACACCGCGGCGAGCGACGTCACCAGCGTCGAGGCGGCGATCGAAGGCTGCACCGGGTCGGGAGCCGAGCTTGCCGAGGCCGTCGGGGCGGCCTACCCGTGTCACGACCCCATCCTCGACGACTACGGGCTGCCGCTCACAGAGGCCGGGTCGCCGCTTAAATGCCAGATGTGCAAGCAGCTGGTCTACAACGGCGACAACCCCTACTGCGTGGACGCCTGCCCCGCGGGCGCGCGCGTGTTCGGCGACGTGGAGAACGTCTACGATTCCACTTTGTATGACCTCATGCAGTCCTACAAGATGGAAACGCTTCTGCCCGAAGAGGGCACGGAACCCGCCGTATACTATATGCGCGAGTTCCATAAGACCTGGTAACAGGGCATAATGCGAAAAAAGCAGGGGCACGCGATCCGCAGATGCGCGGGCGCGCGGCCCTGCCCTTCGCTTCGAGGGCCGCACGTCGAAAGCGCAACCGAGCGCGCAGCCTTCGAAGCGAAGGAGAGAAACCTGAAAAACCGCAAGGAAGACGAGATTTCATGAGCGAAACCGACAACCGAACCAACGGCATCGTCGATGAGGTTCCTGAAGAATACCGGCACATGGTCGCCGACTGCGAAGCAGCCGACGAGGCCGAACCGGCCGACAGCGCCGAAGAATACGACGCGCGCCCGGTGCCCCACGTTGCGCCGTCTGCGCTGCTCGAGGAGCTTGGCGGCCTGTGGAAGTACCCCGAAGACGGCGCGACCGCCGTGGCCGAGAAGCTTTCCCGTATGGGAAACGACCCGGCGCTTGCCGCATGCCGCGACGAGATCGCCGCGCTCGCCCGCGCGTTTTCGGCCTACGGGGAAAGCGATGAGGTCGTCGTCGGGGCCGACCTGGTGCAGCTCGACTACACGCGGCTGTTCATCGGGTCGTTCAAGATGTACGCCCCGCCCTACGCCTCGTTCTACACCGACGGCGCCGACCAGATCTTCGGCCCCACTGCCGTCGCCGTGGAAGAGCTCTACGCGCAGTTCGGGCTGCAGATCAAAGACGACGAGCACGACATGCCCGACCACATCCGCTACCTGCTCACTTTCATGGTACTTCTCGCGAAGGCGTTCGAGCAAACGGGCAGCAAGGACGCGGCGTGCGCCTACGAGGATTTCGCAGCCGATTTCATCGCACCGTGGATCGACCGATTCGCCGAGAACGTCCACACCTACACGGAATACCCCTTCTACCCGCAGCTCGTAGACCTCACGCGCGCCGCGCTGTAGCATCGCGGGCCATCGATTCGCATAGGTCGAGGTTGGAAGCTCGAAGCGGAAAGCGAAGACGCGCGGATGACGCGTTGATCGACCCGTAACCCGGCAAGCCTCCCCCTCGCGGACCCCTCACGTAAGCCCAGCCCGTTTTCAAACCCGGCGCGCGCCCACGCGGCGTACCCCCATCCCGAAAGGTCTTCTCCATGCAATCCGCTTTTCTCCGCACCGTTCGCCAAGCAGCCGCGCTCGCCCTTGCGATGTGCCTTGCCTTCGGGCTTGCCGCCTGCCAGCAGAAGCAAACGGGCAACGCGCCGCAAGCCCAAACGCTCGAAATCGGCGAAGCGCAGGATGGCGCTTACTGCATCGAGCTTGCGAACAGCTCGGGAAAGTCGGTCGTGAGCATGGCCGTGAAACTGCCGGGCGAAGACGGCTTCTCGGCGAACATGATGTCGTCGGACGCGCACCTGAAAGACGGCGAGGCCGCAAACGTCTATATTCCCAAAAATGGGACGACAGGCGATGATGGCGGTTACGTCGTCGACGTGAAAGTGGTGTTCGGCGACGGGGGCACAAGCGTGCTGCACCATCTTGACCTGGAAGAATTCAGTTCGGCGACGCTTCTTCTTAACGGGAAGATCGGGTACGTGACCTACCAGGGCAAAACAGCGAACCGCATGGTATCGACGCTCGATCTGCAGACGTACTACTACAACGCCGAAGACCCCACGGCCGCCGCGCGCGACAAGGCCGAGGAAGAAGAAGAGCAGCGCCGCCTTGAAAAGCTCGAGGAAGACCTGAAGGCGAACGAGGAGGAGCTCGCAGCGGCGAATTCGTCCTCGAAAGACGGCAGCACTGCAAGCGATTCGAACGCGCAAACCGCCACCACGACCGACGACACCCAAGGACTCGACATCGAAGACGACCCGATCGAAGTGAGCCACGACGAGGATCTAAGCGACGACTAGGTCCAACCCGAACGACACGGGGACGATGTAGGGGCGCGCGCCATCGGTCATGCCGATGCGCACCGTGTTGCAGCGGGCGAGGATCGCGGCGACTTCGCCTTCGTCTTTCACTTCGCGGATTCTCGGTTTCGCTTCCTTCATTTCGCTTCCTTTCAACATATTTGCAAATCGAACTGTTGTTCGTTAAAAGGAAGTATACGGAACCGGAGCGCCAGAGTCTGGCCACAATCGGACATGCAAGTGGGGGGCAGGCTTGCGCGGCCTACCCCCACTTGCGTTTCACGCCTCTATTGCGCCTTCGCTATTTCCCGGTCTTCCGACGGCGGACGAAGGCGATTGAAGCGGCTGCCGCGCCGCCAAGCACGGCGACCGCAACGGCCACGCCCGCTACAACGGGGATGATGCGGTTCGAAGCCTGCTTGGCATCCGTCGAGGCTCCAGGCTGGGCAGACCGGTTTTGCAGGCCGGCCTCATCCGAGCTCGCCGCGTCAGGTTCATCGGAGCCCGTCGAGCCGTCCGATTGGCTCGACGGCTTCGAACCGCCGTTTGCGCCATTCGGGTCAACCGCCTCTCCGGAAACCGTCGCGCCGTCGGGGAGGATGCCATCCGTCGGGCCTTGCGGCTTGCCGGATTCGTCAGAAGCATCGGGGCTATCCGCGTCGCCGGGATTTGCCGGATTGACGGGTTGGCCGTCGCCGGGATTTGCGGGGTCGCTCGGATTGTTGGGCTCGTCCGGGC
>CAKTSW010000020.1 GCA_934613165.1 uncultured Ellagibacter sp. | reverse complement strand
CTTCTGGAAAAGACCCCTTGCCGCAGGGACGGTGATGAGGAGGGAGACGCTGCCACTGCCTGCTGATTCGCCGAAAAGCGTGACGTTTTTCGGATCCCCGCCGAATGCCTCGATATAGTCGTGCACCCATTCGAGCGCCGCTACTTGATCCATTATTCCTAGATAGCCGGATTCCTGATACTCTTCGCCTCCTGGGACGTTGGCGAAGTTCATGAATCCGAAAAGATTTACACGGTAGTTAATCGTGACGAAGACCACGTCATGTTCGCAGGCGAAATTCGTGCCGTCATAGAGCGGGTCTGACGAGCCGCCTTCGAGGTAGGCGCCGCCGTGAAGATAGACCATGACGGGCAGTGGTCCTTTCGCATCCGACTTGCGCCAAATGTTGAGCGTAAGGCAATCTTCGCTTTGCTGACGTTTGGAGGCGGCCATAACGGGATCCTCCTTTTGCATTGCCGAGAATCCGAGCTCGGTGCAGTCGAACTTCTCGTTGCCTGGTTCAAGTTTTACGGGCGGTTTCCAACGCAGCTTCCCCACGGGCGGTTTGGCATAAGGAATCCCCAGATACGCCTCGACTCCTTTGCCGACGCCCTTGCCCTCGATTGTGCCGAAGGGCAGCGTCTTTACGTAATTTGACACTTCAAAGCCTCCTTGTTTCTGTTGGGATTTCTGTTGATGTCAAGATAGATTCTTGGATAGTCCTGGAGTCAAGAAGTACTTTCTGAGCGTTTTCAAGCATGGAATCATTTAGTAATATTTGAATTAGCAGGAATAATGCAGTTTTCTATTTATTGCTGTGTAATTAAATATGAAAAATAAACCCTTGGACGATACGGTGGTTTTATGGCAAAACGGATGCTCGAAAAGGGAAGGACTATCAAAGAGGCATGCGAAGTTTACGGCATGAGCGTGGATAAGCTGTACTACTGCGAAAGGGTTGGCCTCATAAAGCCGAAGAGGGATCCTCATAACGGGTATCGAATTTATGGTGCGAAAGAGTTCCAGAGGCTCAATGTCATTGCAGAGCTTAGGGAGATGGGGTTCAGCTTTGAGCAGATAAGGGAGTATCTCGACGAGCAGACTTTCAGTTCGACCATGGCGGTTATGGACAAGGAGCTCAAGCAAATCGACTCGCAAATGAACTTCCTTAGCAACAAGAAAACAAGCCTTGTTGCGAGTATGCAACGCTATGCGCTTGCCACCTCGGCGGCGCAGCAGGAGCAGGTGGTGATTGCCCACATCCCGAAACGCCCGTGCCTGTTGATTGCTCGCGACGAGATCTACTATTACGATCTGCCTTATGCCACGGCAAAATGTGCCCAGAAACATGGGATACGCCTAAGGGCTCTGCATAGTAACTCCCTGTATGTCGTCGACCCGAAATTGCCGCCTCGTGAAACAGGTGTTTTCACTCCAACGGCCATGCTTTTGAATGTTGACCCTCTTCCTTGTGAACCGGATTACGAAATCGCCGCAGGGCTTTACGCTGCATGCACGTTCAAAGGGTCTCTGCTGCGAGGGCCGGAGATTTACGAAAAGATTGTTTCTTACGCAAGCGAAAATGGGTACGAAGTTACCGGCATGCCTATTGAATCGAGTCCTATCAGCGAATACGAAACGAGCGTCCTCGATGAATTCATTAGCCGCCTTGAGGTTCCTGTAGCACCCCGATGAGAGCACTTCGAAGCTATCCCTCCAACAATTGATACGGGCCAGTGCTATGCTTCATGCGAGAAGAAAGGGATTTCATGGCACGTTACGTGGAAGAAAAAGAGGGGCTGTATCGCATCTGCCGAAAAGGAGGCCTGTTCGGGCCGCGGGTTCGGATGCTGCCGGGTGCGGTCGCCCCGCTTTCGGGCGGTGACGCGACGAGCGCTCTCGGCGGCGCGAGCGAAGGCGAGCCCAGGTTTCCCCAATACGGATGGGTGCGGTCGCTTCTTCCCGCCCCGCGAAAAGACGATGCCTACCTGGTCGAATTCACCTCGCCCGACACGTTTCGCATCTGGGCGTACGCCGACCGCTACGGCCGCGCCTTCGTGACGTCGCGTCCGCTCGCCGCGCCGCCCGCTCGTGATGCGGACATCGTGCTCGTCAGGGACGCTCCGGCGTCCGAGCCTGGTCGGGGGGCTGTTCCGCCGCATGGGCATCTGGGCCTTTGCTCCCATGCCGCCGATTCCATTTCCGGCTGCGTGCAGCTGCGCGACAAGCAGGGGGTGCGCGAGGTTGCCCGTTTCCGCAAGGAAAAAGGTGCCTACGCGCTGTTCGATTCCTGGTGCGACTTCTGCGACAACGCGACGGGGCTTGCCTACGACGACGCTCTCGCGCGCTGCTTCTTCGCGTTTTCGTTCCGCCCGCTGCTCGGCGGCGCGAGCATTCCCGCCCGCGGGCTTGCGGGCATAGTGGAACGCCTCGACTGCGATGCGCCGTTCGCGGCGCTCATCGAGATCGTTCACGGCATTCGTCAGGCGGCGATCGATCCCGCCATGCGTCCGCCCGCGCTCGCCCTTATGCTGGCGAGCTGGCTTGACGACGTCGGGGCCGAGTGCGTTTTGGCGGCGGCGCAACCTGGGAAAACGGGGCAGCCGCCCCTGCGCCTTATCCGGGCCGCCCGCTACTCGAACACGTTTTACGTCGGCAAGGCCGATCCCGAATCCGAGTTTCCCGAGCGGAGCGTATGGGCTCTTGAATCGGCATTGAACAGGTTCCTGCTTATCATGGAAGAATTGGGCGATCATGCGGCACTCGCTTCGGTTGACGAGTGCGGTCGTATCGACGCCGAGCTGTTCGCCGACATCGCCGTTCAGGCGCCGTGCGCGGAACACCCCGTCGACGAGACGCGCCCCGTCGCGCAGCGTGCGGGGGAATGGGAGATTCGCCGCGCGATCGGCGAGGCGATGGAGCGCTTTCAGTTGCCGATTCGCTTGTCGTCCCAGTTCAGGCTCGATGTTGAAGCGGGCGTTGCCGCGTTTGAGCTCGACGCTCCCGATAGCTCGTTCATGCCGGCGCGCGTCTTCGACGCTAAGTCAGCGGCATGGCGCGACCTTACGGAAAAGGAGCGGGAGCAGTCTGCGCTTCGCTACGCCGAATGCCTGGGGGCGATGCTCGCGGCGGCGGCATTCAACGCAGGGGCCGCGGTGCGCAGCGTCGAGGTGGTCGCCTTCGCGGCTCGGTTCGACGATGCGGGCGAAGGGGTGGCGCCGCTGTACCGCGTGACGTTTTCCCGAGAGGCGTTTTGCGGGGGTGACGAACCTGCGTACCGGTCGGTGCCGGACGACCCTCGATTGCTCTTTGTGGCATGCGGCGCGCTGTTCGGCGAAGACGCTCGGAGCGACCGCACGGTCGACGACATCGTGTCGGCGCGGGTGAAGGGCGCGCGCCGCGACCTTCCCGAGGTCGAATCGGGCGAGCTCACCGCGCGCGCCAAGAAGGCGTTCGGTGTCGATTCGCCGCGCGACCTGCGAATTCGCGCCGATTCGCAGCTGCGGAGCGTCGCCGAGCGCGTGGCGGCCGGTGTGGCGCGTGCGGCAAGCGCCGCCGAGGCGATCCGTTGCGTCCAGGCGGAGCAGCGCGACGCCGACGACCCGCGCGTCTTCGAGGCGTGCACGCGCCTCATGACCGCGCTCATCGAGGATTCGGTCGATTCGGGCGACGAAAACGCGCTCGTGACCTGCTTCATGGGAAGCGACCCGTATCTGATGGCGCTCGGGCGTGCACGTGCGGTTGCTCGGACGGATGCTCACGCGGCTGCGGCGATTCTTCGCGAGGCTATCGCGCAGGCGGAGGCGAGCCATCGCTTCGACGACAACGCGGAGGCGGTCCACCGCATGTTCGACTCGTATGCATCGCGCATCCTCTACAACCGCGAACGTGCGGGCACGGCGCTTTGGTCGCGCGGTCTTGTGGGGCCGCACGGCGACGAGGGCAAACGCGTGGAGCTTCTGCCGACCTCGCTCGCGATGTGCTATCTCGATTCGGTACGGTTGCTCGAAGAGTCGTTCGACCACGTTGATGAGGCGCTTGAACTGGGGAAACGATGCATCCAAGTGGCGCCGACCTACTCGCCGGCGTATCGCCAGACGGCGCGTGCCTACATGCTTGTGGGCGACATGGCGAATTCCGCGAAGATGCTCATGCGCTGCCTCGACGTCGCCACGCTGCCCGACGAGATCGCCATGGCGTACTATCAGCTCGCCTACGTTGAGTGGAAGGCGGGCAACAGCGCCGCGGGCGTCGCCTGCTACCTGAAATCGATGATCGTTTCGCCGATTTACCTGGCGCAATGCACGATCGAGATGCATCAGCTCATGACGGAAACAGGGCAGGGCCCCATCGCGCGGGAACAGGTCGACGCAGTGCTCGCGGGCGCCGGAATCCCCGTGTCGCCGAGCGACGTGATGCTCGATGCGCTCGATGACGCCATGCGCTGCGCCATCGACGCGAACATGTTCGGCGTGGGTTCGTCGCTTTTGGCGCTGCGCCTGCGCTACCGGCCCGACGACGCGCTCATGAACGTGCTCCAAAGCCTGAACGCGCCTCTGGTTCCCAACACGCTTGACTAGCGTTCTCATCAGCTGATATATCGCAACAAATCCTTGAGCTTCGAGCCCCTTGCCGCCGAAAGCGCGACAAGGGGCTCGTTCTTTGCATTCGCTCATTCCTCTCCAGCATTCTCATAAAAACGAGACACGAAGCCAGAAGTGTCTCATCGCTCGGACACGGTGCCCGATGTGTCTCAAACGGTCTTTTTTCGCCGGTGAACGGTCGCTAAAGTACGTGTCGTTCGATCGAAAACGAGCGGTCGAAGAAAAGGCTCGAAGCCTCGTCGAAGGGAAACGCGGGGGTTTTGAGTTGGGGTTAACGAGGGCGGGAATCCAGGATTCCGCTCGAGAGAGGAAAAGAGGGGTTGAGAAAATGAGCGAAGAGGCTCGCAAGTCCGAGATCAATCAAACAGGCCGCGCTTGGCTTGTTGCGATCATCGCGATCATCGCGTCCATCTTGATCTCGGTCAACAACAACAAACTACCGGCAACGGCGTCGCTCGTGCTTCCCGCGCTCGGCATCGATACCGGCGCGCTCAGCACGCTGATGTCGTTGAACGGCTACGTCGGGTTCGTGCTCGCGTTCGTCGCGGCCACCATCATCATGAAGTTCGGCACCAAGAAGTCGACGCTCATGGTTTTGGGGTGCGCGCTCGTCGGCGCAGTCATCAGCGCGTTCGCGACATCCTATGAGCTTTTGGTTGTCGGTCGCCTGATCGAAGGCGTGGGCTACGCCTGCATCGGCACCGTGGTCCCCGTGCTCGTGTCCGAATGGTTCCCGCCGTCGAAGCGCGGCGTCCCGATGGGCATCTTCTCCGTATGGGTGCCGCTCGGATCCATGTTCATCATGGGCACGTCCGGATTCTTCTTCAACACTGCCGACCCGATGACGTACCACAACGTGTTCTGGTTCGTCGTGGTCCTTATGGCTGTCATCACCGTTATCTGGGCCGTTGCCGTGCGCAATCCGCAGCATTCTTACCTGGCCGAGGAATCCGACCCGAACGCCCCGAAGCCGAAGGTTTCCGAGGGTTTCAAGAGCCTGTCCTGCTGGGTAGCGATGATCGCTTTCGCCGCGTTCGCCCTGGGCACGGCATGCGTCATGAACTTTGAGACGCTCTACATGGTGCAGACCATGGGAATGGACCAGGCTGCCGCGAACGGCATGCTCAACGTGGCCAACATCGCGGTCGTCGTCGGCGGCATCGCCATCGGCTTCGTGATGAACGCCGTGAAGAGCAACACCGGCCGCCTTGCCATCCTGGTTGTGAGCTCTGCGGTGCTCGGCATCTGCTTCGCGCTCGCCTACACGGTCGGCGGCGCGATGCTCACGCCCTGGCTCATCGTGTTCGGCCTGTCAAACGGCATCGTCCCCGCGATCTTCTTCACGATGGTCGCTGAAATCGCCCCGCGCCCGGAGCTTGCAAGCGTGTCGTCCACGCTGATGAGCTGCGGACAGTGCGTCGGCGGCATCCTGTTCGCCTTCGTCGGCGCGGTCGTCTCCGCTGCCGGCTGGGGCGCTTGCACGGGCCTGCTCGCGGGCGTCGGCATCGTGCTTTTCCTCGGTTCGTTGGCTCTGCTTCTCGTGATCAAGGCGCGCGACAAGAAGCAGCAGGCTTAAACGATACATCCAAACGACATTTCGAGATTCGCTTTTGACGAGTAAGCAAGACGAGAGGAGCAAGGTTATGGAATTCGAGAACGACCTCGGCAAGCCTTGGAAGTTCCAGGACGGCGACTTCACGGTCTACCGTTCGTCGGTGTGGAGCCCCCCGGGGTGCCATCCGGTCGGATGCGGCATCAAGATCTACGTCGACAAGGACGGCCGCATGGACCACATCGAGGGCGATGAGAACGACCCGATCACCCACGGCCGTCTGTGCCCGAGGTGCCTGGCGCTGAAGGACTACGTGTACAACCCGAGTCGCGTCGTCTACCCGATGAAGCGCGCGAAGGAAGACCGCGGCAACGCCGATGCGTGGGAGCGCTGCAGCTGGGACGAAGCGCTTGACCTCATCATGGACAACTGGAAAGAGCTCACCGAGCAGTACGGTCGCAAGACCATGGCGATCTTCGTCGGCACCGGCCGCGACGGCATGCTCTCCCAGGACTTCCAGCTCTCCATCTTCCGCACGCCTAACCTGGCCTACACGCAGTCCGGCTACGCCTGCTACCAGCCGCGCATGATGTCCTCGCAGATGGTGCTCGGCGCGCTCTACCCCGAGCTCGACTACGCCGGCGGCCTGGAAGGCGGCTACGACGACCCCGAGTACCAGGTGCCCGAGCTCATGGTCCTCTGGGGCAAGATGCCGCTCGCGTCCAACCCCGACGGCTTCTTCGGCCATTCGATCATCGACCTCATGAAGCGCGGCGCGAAGCTCGTCACCATCGACCCGCGCGTCAACTGGCTCGCCACCCGCTCCGTCGTGCAGCTGCGCCTGCGCAACGGCACCGACGCGGCGCTCGCGATGGCCATGTGCAACATCATCATCAAGGAAGACCTCTACGACCACGACTTCATCGAGCGCTGGTGCTACGGCTTCGACGAGTTCGCCGAGCGCGTCGCCTACATGACGCCGGAGAAGGCCGCCGAGATCTGCGAGGTGCCCGTCGAGGACATCTACCGCGTGACCCGCATGTACGCTGCGGCGCATCCCGCTTCCATCGCATGGGGCCTTGCGTTCGACCAGAACACCAACGGCATGCAGGCTGGCCAGTGCGTGCTCGCGATGATCTGCATGACCGGCAACCTCGACGTGCCGGGCGGCAACATCGTGGCCGACCTCTCCATGCCTGAGGACCTCACCGGTGACGCCGCCGCCGGCCAGTCCGCGCACAACACCGACACCCGCTCGTTCATCACCGAGGGCTGGTACCAGATGACCGACGAGGAGCGCGCCGAGTGCATCGGCATGGACAAGTACCCGCTGTACTGCAACCAGATCACCGGCTGCCAGGCCGACTGCATCTTGGACACCCTCGAGACCGACGAGCCCTACCCGGTGAAGATGGCGTGGATCGCCAACACCAACCTGCTCGCGCCGACCAACTCCGCCGAGCCGACCCGTTGGCACAAGGCCTTCCAGCGCTCTATCGAGTTCGCCTTCGGCACCGACTGCTTCATCACCCCGACTATCCAGGCGGTATGCGACGTGTTCCTGCCGCTGTCGACTGTGGTCGAGCACGACGGCGTGAACCGCACCCACTACGGCGCGGCCTCCATCACCACCGGCTGCGGCAACAAGGCCATCACCGTCGGCGAGGCGAAGAGCGACCTCGAGATCTACTGCCTGCTCGCCGAGCGCATGGCCAAGATGTTCCCGGACGACCCGAAGGCCTGCTTCGCGCACGAGAAGTACGCCGAGTACCATGACTACCTGAACAAGAACCGTCTCGAAGGGCGTCATACCTTCGACGAGGTCAAGGGCTTGGTGAAGTTCAAGCGCAAGGTGTACTACAAGAAGTACGAGACCGGCAAGCTGCGCCCGGACGGGCAGCCCGGCTTCCTCACGCCGACCGGCCGCGTGGAGCTGTGGTCCTCGCAGTTCAACGACAACGGGATGGATCCGCTGCCGTACTACTACGAGCCCGACATGTCGCCGCGCATTCCCGACAAGAAGCCCGAGGATCTGCACCTCATCGCGAACCCGTACGTCCCAGAGGAGCTCGACAAGGAATGGCATAAGCGCGACCTGCCGCACGAGGAGATCATGAAGAAGTACCCGTTCGTCCTCTCCACGGGCCATCGCCGCTACAGCTCCTTCCACTCTGAGCATCGTCAGATCGCCGTCCTGCGCGAGATCGACCCGAACCCGATGCTCGAGATCAACCCGAAGGACGCCGAGAAGATCGGCCTGTCCGACGGCCAGTGGTGCGAGATCTCGAACATGTACGGCAAGGCGAAGTTCAAGGCGCGCATCCTTCCCACGATCAAGGAAGGCCATGTGGAAGCGGACCACGGCTGGTGGTTCCCCGAGCAGGACGGTAGCGAGCCGTCGCTCTTCGGCGTGTGGCAGTCCAACTGCAACGACCTCATCCCGGTTCACCACAACAATGCGCTCGGCTTGGGCGCACCGTATAAGAGCGCGTGCTGCAACGTCACGCCCTTGAAGGAAAGCTACGACGTCGACATGAAGGCGTTCGACGAGAAATTCGGAAAGCTGGTGTAAACCATGACTCAATACGGCCTGCTCATCGACTACGAATACTGCACCGGCTGCCAGTCCTGCGAGGTGGCGTGCAAGGAAGAGCACCACATGCCCGTGGGCAAATGGGGCATCCGCGTGCTCGACGAGGGCCCCTGGCAGAAGGACGACTCGTCCGACCAGGGAGCCAACTTCAACTGGAACAAGATCCCCGTCCCGACGGACCTCTGCGACCTGTGCGCGGAGCGCCTCGCCAAGCATCGCGAGCCCGTGTGCGTGCACAACTGCCTGGGCGCCTGCATGAAGTTCGGCACCATCGAGGAGATGGCCGCCGAGCTCGCCAAGAAGCCCAAGCAGGTTCTCTGGGTGCCGACGGAATAGCTGGCAAAAGATCTTCCGGTGCCGAGATTTCTCCACCTCTCGGCTTGCACCCGGCCTTCGCCCCCCCCTCGAAGGCCGGGTTTCCCTCCAGGCGCATCGGGCGCGACGCTTGTGCCCGATGCGCATCGATTGGGGCGGATTCGCGTCGTGCGCGCCCATCCGCCTCAACCGATGCGCGCAATCGGGGGATTGGAGCGCTTATTCTTTTTCGGGGAGGGGTATGAAAATGGGAAAAGAAAAAGGGACGAAGCTGACGACGCTCAACGTCGTGGGCATCCTCGCATTGTTCTGCACGATGAGCGAGTTCGCGATCCTGACGCCCTCGATTGCGTCGTTCTCGCATCATTTCGTGGGCACCGATATCACGACCATCATGTTCGCCAACAGCATCACGGGCATCGTGTCGGTGCCGGTAAGCGTCATCTCGGGCGCGATTCTCCACAAAGTCGGATTCAAGCCTATGGCCATCCTGGGCATCCTCATCATGTCGCTCGGCGGGGCGTTCCCGTTCTTGATGCCCGACATCACCGATTACTCGTTCGTTATCGCTTCGCGTATCATCGTGGGGTTCGGCCTCGGCATCATGTTTCCAGTAGGCAATGCGACCATCATCGCCTTGTTCGACGGCGAGAAGCGCTCGCGCCTTTTGGGGCTCGGCATCACCATCCAGTTCCTGTTCAACCTTATTTACACGACGGTTGCGGGCTATTTGACCGAAATCGGGTGGAACTACTCGTTTCTGGCGTATCTCATCGGACTCGTTCCCATGGTGGTGGCGCTTCTATGGATGCCCGAGGCGAAATCTCTCGTTGCGGCGGATCGCGAGCGCGAACGCCGTGAACGCGCGGCTGCGCCTAAGGAAAGCATCCCGCATGCCATCTGGGGATATGCCGCATTCGCCTTGGCAACCTGGACTTGCGTGGTGACCGTGCAGATCGTGACGTCGACCATCCTCGATGCGCGCGGGCTTGCTTCGGCGGGCGAGGCGGCGCTTGTTATCAACTGCTGCGGCCTGGGCACGATCCTGTGCGGGCTTATCTTCCCCTACTTGCTGCGCGTGTTCGGCAACCGCCTGTTCGGCATGGGCGCGGCTCTGGCCGCGATCGGCTGCATCCCCTGCTTGGTGGCAGACAACACGATCGTATACGCGATTGGCGTGTTCATCTTGGGCTTCGGCGGCTCGGCGTTCTTCACTGCGGCGCAGAACGCGACGGGCAACATCGCCCCGAAAAGCCGCGTGCCGTTCGTGAGCGGCATCATGACCTCCATGATGAACCTCGGACCCTTCATCGCGCCGTACCTGTTCGCGGCCACCGTTGCGGCGAACCCCGCCGCCGGCAACGACGCGGTGTTCCCGGTGCTCGTCGCCATCTGCGCCGTGTGCGCGGTTATCGGGTTCGTGCATCCGATGCGCGCGCTTACCGAGAAGACTCCGGATGCGGGTTTGGCCGAGACTCCGGACGCAACGAAGGAAGGGTAGGGAACCATGCCGCGATGCTTCGCTTGCATCCATTGCGGGAAATGCGGGCCCCCTTCGTCCGACGCGAAGGTGAAGCCTGCCGGCTGGTGCATCTTCTGCCGCACACAGAATCCGTCCGATGCCGTGAAATGCGCGAAGTGCGGTAAAGTGCTGCCGAAGACTCCGGGTAGTATGGTGAAGTAAGGGTTTCAGGCTGGCTATGCCCGTTGGAAATGAGGCTTCGGCGGCGTGAGCGGGTGCGGTGGACGTGTTGTCCGCGGGCGGAGCGGCGTGTTCAGAAGCTCGAACAGCTCGCGCGGGACGCTTTCGGCGACCCATGCGCACATCTCTTCAAGGGGTACGTCGTAGAAGCCGTAGTGCCATTTCGGCATGAGATGCACTTCGAGTTCGACGGTGGCGTCGATTTGGAATTTCAGGCGTTCCGTCAAGGGTTTCTTGTAATAGTCGGTGACGGTTTCGGTGAGCACCTTCCTGCGAGAGCG